>JAOARA010000125.1 GCA_025211115.1 Roseicyclus sp.
ACAGGCGGCCATCGACCGCGCCATCGCCGGCGGGCACGCGTATTTCTCGACCCCCTGGGCTCCCGGCCACGACCTGCGGGCCGCGGCCGCGGGGGCGGATGTCGTCAACCTGCACTGGGTGACGGGGTTCCTCGATTACCGTTCCTTCTTCGGCACCCTTGCCGATGGACAGCCCCTTGTCTGGACCTTGCACGACATGGCCCCGATGACCGGTGGCTGCCATCACGCCCTGCGCTGCGACCGCTTCACCGGTAGCTGCGGGGCCTGCCCCCTGCTGGGGGGCGGGCGCGAGGCCGACCTGAGCCGACGCATCCACGACAGCAAGCGCGAGGCGCTGGCGCGGCTGGCCCCCGAAACGACCCGGATCGTCGCACCAAGCCGCTGGCTGGCGGCCGAGGCGCGGCGCAGCAGCCTATTGTCGCGCTTCGACGTGGAGGTGATCCCGAACGGGCTCGACATCGACGGCTTCGCCCCCCGCGACCGCGCGGAAGCGCGCAAGATGCTGGGGCTGCCGCAGGATGACCTCATCCTCCTGTTCGGGGCGCATGGCCTGTCGGACCACCACAAGGGCATGGACCTTCTGCACGCCGCGCTGGCCGGGGTGGAGCGGTCAGCGCGGTCCGTGACGCTTGTCACCATGGGCGGCGGTGAGGGGCCGGACGGCAGCATCGCGCTCGGCCATATCGACGATGTCGGGCGCATGTCCCTTGCCTACAGCGCCGCGGACCTGCTGGTTCTGCCGACCCGAGCCGAGGCCTTCGGGCAAGTGTTGTCAGAAGCCATGGCCTGCGGGACACCCTGCGTCTCGTTCCGCGTCGGCGGCGTGCCCGACGTGGTGCGGCATGGACAAACGGGGCTTTTGGCGGAACCCGAGGATGTCACGTCGCTCAGGCAGGCCATCGAGACCCTTTTGCACGATGACGCCCTGCGCCAACGGATGGGCCGCGCCGGCCGCGAGATCGCCGTCAGCGAGTTTGCCGACACCCGCATCGCCGCCTGCTACGGCGCGCTCTACGATACCCTGATCGACGCCTCTCGCACTCTGCAGGGCCGGGCAGCCCCGTCGCGCTGAGGCATCGCACCCAGCGCCAGCCGCCCGATGCGCTGTCTGACGGGGCGCGGCAGCATGAAACGTGGCTTTCACGTCACGCAGGGCCGCAGAGATCGGCCGAGGGCTTGCAGTGCCCCCGCTGTTTCAACGATCAGAATCATCTGTCATTGCCCACTATCTTGGGCGTCAATCAGCTGCCAAGGAGATCCCCCATGAAGACCCTCGTCGCATCCGCTGCGATCACTCTCGCGCTCGCCACCGGCGCAAGCCACGCCGGCGGCGTGGTCGAACCGGTCATGCCGCCCGCGGTCATCATCGAGGACACCTCGGCGAACACCAGCCATCTGCTCGTTCCGGCGCTGTTCGTGATCTTCGCGCTCGGCGCGCTGAACTGACGCCATCTTCAAGGGAGCGGGCCGCGCGCTGTCGCGGCCCGGCCCGACAACCTGCCTCCGCATCTTTGCGGCACGCAAGACCGGGTTCCGGTCTGGCGCAACACCCTCTCTAGAGATCGTCCTCGTCACCGTCCCGGCGCACCATGTCGGGCACGCCCAGCCGGTCGATCAGGCGGTTGGTCTCGCGCTGGACCAGCGCAAGGTTGCTGTCGCGCACCGTGGGCAGCAGCGCCCGCGCGCGCCGCGTGTCGGCATAATCCAGCCGCGCGGTGATCAGCTCTTCCTTCAGCCCGGCCTGCGCCAGCACCCGCCCGAACGGGTCCACGATCCGCGAGCCGCCCCAGAAATTCAGGTCGCCCTCGCGGCCGACGCGGTTCGTCATCACCACGGGCGCGCCATACATCATCGCGTAGAACTGGATCGTGGTCGCCCAGGACAGCGGGTTGTCGAACTCGTCGCCCACCGCCTCGCGCCCGCTGGAAATCGGTGCCGCCAGAAGCGTCGCGCCATGCAGGAACGCAAGATGCGCCAGCGCCGGGTTGTAGAGATCGGCGCAGATCAGCAGACCCAGAACCCAGTCCTCGGTCATCATGTGCGTGTCCACGAACCGGCCATGGGCGTAGTATTTCGTCTCGATCAGCCGCCCGTAGGAGGGCAGGTTGATCTTGCGATGGATGTAGCGCAGGCGGCCGTTCCGCAGCACGGCGGCGGCATTGTAGAATTGCGCGCCGCGGGCCTCTTCGACGAAACCGACGATGATCTCCATGTCGCCCGCCGCGCGGCTGAGCTCCAGCAACCTCGGGTCGTCACGGGTCATCACCACGTCGAGCAGCGCCTCGGCCCCGTAATGACCGACGAGCGACAGCTCGGGAAAGACCAGCAGGTCCACCCCCAGCGCCGCGGCCCGCGCGACATAGTCGTGGTGCTTGGCGAAATTCGCCTCGAGATCACTGGTGGCCGAGGCGATCTGCGCCGCGCCGATGGTCAGAAAACGGCTCATGGCCCGCCCTCCCTGGGTGGTGTCGGACGGCGTCAGACAGCCACGCGTTGATCCGTCCAGCTGCCCGCGTTCTGCAGGATGCGCTCGGCATCCTCGAACTGCGCGCGCAGGATGCGGGTGTATAGCGCGGCCTCGGCCGTGCGGTCGACATGCGCATCGGTCCCGGCCAACCGGCGCAGGGCCTGTTGCAGCGCGTCGACCGTCCCCGACCCTTCGTCGAACTGCGCCTTCTTGCGCCACACCAGGTCGGCGGGGAGCAGGTCGGCGCAGGCCTTGCGCAGGATCCATTTCTCGGTCGTGGGGCCGGTCGCCTCGATCACGTCGGGGTCGGTCCGCCGCATCTTGAGCGCGGCCGGGATGGATTGGGCGAAATCGATAAGGTCGCGGTCGAGGAAGGGCGTCCGCGCCTCGAGGCTTTCGGACATGGTGACACGGTCCACCCGCTGCAGGTTGATGTTGTGCATCGTCCCGAGCGAGCGCGTCAGCTCGTCGGCCAGCGCGCGCGGGTCGTCGACGTAATCGTGGTGATAGGTGTAGCCGGCGAACAGCTCGTCCGCGCCTTCGCCGGTCAGGACGGCCTTGACCTCGCGCCGGGCGAGACGGGCGGCGAACAGCGTCGGGATGGCGCTGCGCACAAGGTCCACATCCGCCGATTCGAGGTGGTAGATGACATGCGGCAGCGCCTCGGCCAGGTCGTCGGCGGTGAAGACATGCTCGCGGTGCAGCGACCCGATGTGCCGGGCGACATCCCGCGCCGCCATGAGGTCGGGCGCGCCCTCGACGCCGACCGCGAATGTCCTGAGCGGGCCGCGCCCGGTCTCCTGCCGCACCTTCTGCGCGATGGCCGCGATGATCGAACTGTCCAGACCACCCGACAGGAAGGAGCCGACCTCGACGTCGGCCACCATCCACTTGGCCACGGCTTCCTCGAGAACCAGCCGCAATTCCTTGGCGGTATGCGCGATGTCGAGGCCCTCCTCGGCCTCGGCGGCACCGTGCGGTGTGCGATACCACTGCCGCCAGCCGTCCCGCGTGTCGTAGAGTCCGCCGGGCGGAATGAACTCGACCGAGGTGACGGGCACCCCGTCAAAGGCCTTCAGCTCCGAGGCAAAGGCCACGCCGTCGCCCAGTCGCGCCATGTAGAGCGGCTTGATCCCCAGCGGATCCCGCGCGGCGATGATCCGGTCGCGGGTCGCCAGAACGAAGGCGAACATGCCGTCGAGCTTGCTGATCCAGCGGCTCGCACCCGAGCGGAAGAGATGCAGGATCGTCTCGCTGTCGCTGGCCGTCTCGAAGGCGCTTTCGCCCAGGATCGCGCGCAGATCCTCGTGGTTGTAGATCTCGCCGTTGACCACGAGCAGATCGTCGGTCTGGTGGATCGGTTGCGCGCCATCCTCGGTGCCGATGATCGACAACCGGCAATGCGCCATCACGACCGGCGCACCGGGCAAACGCGCCACAGCCAGCGCATCGGGCCCCCGGTGCGAGATCTGCCGGATCATGCGCCCGGCCAATTCCTCGTCACCCACACCCCAAAGACAGACAAATCCGCACATATTCCCAACCTCCTGCCGCTCGCTACGACAAATTCGCACGAACCTAAACCCGAGAAGGCCGAAAACTCGGAAATAATCCGCTCAGACCGGAACGTCGTCGTAGCCGCGGGAATGGCCGGATTTCAGATCCTGCGCGATATCGGTCGAGGCCGTGACCGTCATCCGCATCAGGCGCGCGGCCTCTTCGGCATAGGTCTGCATGGCCGCGTTCAGGAAGGCCGTCTGAACCTCCATGACCTCGGCCGGAGACTTGCAGGACATCAGCGCCGCCTGCGTCTTCAGATCGGCCTGCAACCGCGCCGTCACGAAGCGGGCGCTTTCGGCCATCATGTCCATCCATGCCTGCGCAAACACCGGGTTCGCCGCCATGAACATCGCCATGGCCGGTGGAACCTCGGGCCCGGTGTCGGCCTGCGTGGTCTTGGTGCTGGTCATTGTCGATCCTCCTTCATCGGTGGCACCGGTCCGTGCGCGGGACCGATCGCACGACTCTGCCCGTCCCTGCCGCCCGGTGCATTGATCTCCCACAAACCGGCAGGAGAAACTGTTGGCTTCCCCAAGCAGCCACGCGGCAGATGCCGCCATGGGCCGGCGGGCGGCTCGCGCGACCGGCCCTCAGCGCCAGATCAGCCCCTCGGTGTCTTCAAGGTTCGAGCGGTGGTAATCGGTGACCAGCTCGTGCAGCCGTCCGTCGACCGAGAGCCGCGCGCCACCGTCGCGCTGCACCGGGCGCAGCGTCGCGCCCCGGTCGGTGCGGCTGGCGTTGCCGGTGAACCAGCTCATCGGCACGACAAGCTCGATCCCCTTGTCGAAGGAGCCTTCGCCGAATTCCTCGAAGGACACATCCGTCAGCGTGGCGAAGGCACCGACGCGCCATCCGTTGTCGAACTCGCGGTCGAGCCGGAACGTGGCGCCCCAGTCGCCGGCAAGGTAGCGGCCGAGGTCGACCTGCCCGGTGAAGTCGCCCCAGACCGGGAAATAGGCCGAGACATGGCCGGTCGTGACCGAATAGTCCTGCAGCCCGAAACCGCCGTCGAAGTCCCGCCGCCAGACCCGGTTCACCTCGAGCCCGAGGCCGAGGCGGCTGTCCACCGGCTGCCACAGCAGCTCGCCCGAAATGCCCGCGAACATCCGTTCGAGGTAGCCGGCACTGAGCCGCGAATAGAGGTTCCCGCCGAGGTGCCCGTAATGCGCGAAGGTCAGCCGCTCGATGCGCGCCGTGCTGTCGCGGTTGTAGAGCGCCAGCTCGGAGCGCACGGGGAAGGGGCCGCCCTTCTGGACGCCGTCCACCACGCGCGACCCCGACAGGTTGCTCAGAACCGGCAGGCGGGCAACGCCTTCGGCGACGAACCCGCGGCCGAATTCAAGACGCGCACGGGCCTCGGCCCCGATCGCGCCGCGGATCGGCGCCTCGGGATCGAAGAGGAAGGTCTCGGCATAAGGGGCGATGCCGTAGCTCAACCGGGTCCACTCACGCCCCCTGATCCGCATGGTCTGCGGGTCCTGCGCACGGTCGGGGGGCAGGACCCGGACCGGGCCGAGCGAGGGCAGCGCCACCGGGGACAGCACCGGCACCGCTTCCAGTTCGGAGCGGCTGACGCGGGCGCGGCTGGCATCCGCCCCGTTCACGGTGAAGATCACGTCGAACAGCTCGATCGAGGCGGGCATGGTCTGCGTCAGGATGCGCAGCACCCGGCCCAGCGCCTGCGCCTCCTGTCCGTAGCGCAGGTTGCGCACGCGCACCGCGACGCGGTCGGGGTCGATCTGCAGCGTCACCAGCTCCAACCCGCCATCCTCGGCGAACCGCCCCTCGACCGCGTCGCGCAGGTCGTTGGGCGTGCTGGGCACCGTCAGCCAGTCCATGTCGCGGCGCGCCTCGCCCACGGGGCGCTGCGCCAGCGGCCGGGGCACCGCGTAGGAGGTCCGGTCCGGGGCGCCGCGGCCGGGATTGTTGCTGAACGACAGGCTGAGGCCGAAGGTGGTGCCGTAAAGGTAATGCGCGCCCAGCCGCCCGACCGACCCGAGGTCATAGGTCAGGCCGAAGTTCCACGGGCTGGCGATCTCGATCAGCCCCTGCGACGCCTCTTCGGAATAGAGGTCCGAGGAATACTCGACCTGCAGCCGCAAACGGTCGGTCGCCGCGTAGTCGATCCCGCCGAAGACCGCCGCGTCGCCGCGGAAGAACTGGTCGAAGTTGAACGTCCCGCCCTGGCCCGGTGCCGGTCCCGGCCGCGTGTCGAGGCCGAAGGGGTTGGAAACCCCGGACCGTTCACCCAGCCGCCCGAAGCCCAGACCGGCGGTGACGGCAAGCCGGTCCTCGGCACCGAAATGGCGCGTCGCCACGATATATTCGCTGCTGAAGATGCCGGTCCCCGCGATGTCGCGGATGCCCACGGCGACGGCGGGCAACCAGTCGCTTTCGCGCAGCACCTGCCAGTGGATGTCGAAGCTGCGGTCGAGCCGCACATCCTCGACCCCGAAATCCTCGATCCCGGCATAGCGGAAGGTCAGCGTGAGCCGCGGCGTCGCCTGGAAGGCCAGCGTGCCGCGGAAGCTGCCGTCGAAAAAGGCGGCGGT
This sequence comes from Roseicyclus sp., assembly GCA_025211115.1. GTDB lineage: Bacteria > Pseudomonadota > Alphaproteobacteria > Rhodobacterales > Rhodobacteraceae > Roseicyclus. The sequence goes on from JAOARA010000125.1 coordinate 6,580, forward strand.
CACCGCAAGCTCGGCATCGGGCATGACCTGCGCCGTGGGCATGTCGACAAGGCCCGGCAGCCCGTAATAGTTCAGCGTCGGCTGGCCGATGTCGGCGGCCGTCTGCCCCTGCACCGGCGCGGCCAGAAGGACCGCACAGACCGCACAGGCCATCCGCCCGAGGCCCCCTGTCGTGCGCATGGACCTCCGCGGGCGCAGCGGTCCGGGCTTGCGGCCTGTCCCCGTCATGCGGCCGCCATGGCGTCGCCAAGCAGCACGAGCCCCGCCAGCATCGACGCCAGCAACAGCAAGCCGGCCGCCCGCAGCCGCACATGCGGCGGCTCGCGCAACAACGCCTGCCGCGCCGCGAGGGCGTCATCGGACAGCTTCGCGCGCAGTGCCTCTTCGGCCTTGCGGCGATTGCGCTCGGACCGGCCCTGCCACAGCCACGCAATGCCCCCGGCCATGATCAGGGCGGCGATGGCTGCGCCGCCGCTTGTGACCAGCCCGAGCGCTGGTGCCCCCAGCACCATGGCCAGGACCAGCACCGCGACCTGGCAGGCGGCAAGCAATCCGCCCAGCACGGCCGACGGCATCGGACGGCTCAAGGTCGGAACCGATGTCAGGCGGGTCCGCTGGTGCGGGTATTGCCGACGCACCAGCGCGCCCCAGGACAAGGTCGCGTAAACGCCGACCACGCCGAACAGCCAGGACATCACGAAGGCCGCCACACGCGATCCACGCGGCGCGGCGGCGTTCCCGTCCATCGCGGGGGAGGACGCGTCGGGCAACGCGATATCGAGCGGCGCGACATCGTCGCCTTCGGTCGCGGTCCCGTCCGGCATCACGGAGGCCGCCATGCGACGCACAAGGATTTCCCGCTGCTCGGCAAAGGCCTGCTCCTCGAGGCGTGCCTCGATCTCGTCGCGCATCTTCTCGGGGGCGACCGGGGCGGGAACCCTATCGAGCAGCATCAGGATGCGGGCGACCCCATCTTCATCCTCGTCGGCCACGTCCAGCGCGCGCCCCTCCGCGGCCATCGCCTCCAGCCGCGTGCGGGTCTCGTCGGCCAGGGCGTCGGACGTGGTCCACCGCGTCAGAACCGAGGCGGCAGGGCCGTTGTCCTGCTCCAGTTCGACGGTCAAGGTGTGCAGTGCGGCGAGGTCGGGACCGACTTCGCGCAGCAGTTGAAGGATCTGCGCCACGGCCCCTTGCCGGGCCTGCGGGGTGTCACTCTCGACCGATATGTCGAGGAAACGGAACAACGCACGGTCCGAGAACAGGTGCGGGTTGTCCGCGACGAAAGCGGCGATATCGGCGTCGGTGACTGTCGGGGGCGTGAACTGCGCCCGTGCGAAATACCGCAACAGCAGCTGCCGCCGTGCGTCTGCCAATCCCTCACGCGCATCCTCCGACAGGTCTTCGGGGGTCTGATCATAGAGGTAATCGACCAGAACCTCGGCAACCAGCCGCTGCAGGGTGCGCTGGCTGCGATCCTGCTCTGGCAGGTCCGCAAACAGGTCGGGCCGTGACTGCAGGGCACGGTCGAGGTCGTCCTGCGTGATCTCGTCGGGGCCGATCACGGCCAGCACGTCCGGGGCCTCGGCATCTTGCGCCGCCGCCGCCAGCGGGGCGAAGACAAGCGCGACAATGATGGCCAGATGACGCAGCAGTGGTTTCATCGCTGCTCGAACCTCCGCAGAGGGATGGTGTGACACGCACACGCGATGCGATACTACTCGTCAACTATTATCCTTTTGCACCTAATGCCAGTGCAAATTGTATCTTACTGAAGCCCGACATCCGTCGGAGTGTCCGTCAGCAACGGAAAAACCGGCCGCGCCGGGGGGCACGGCCGTGCAGGCCGGGGGGCGGTCCGGCGGAGCCGACGCAGGCGTCAGGACTTGTCGTCGCTCGTTTCGTAGCTGTAGCGATAGCCGCCGTAATACTGTCCGTAACGGCCGCCGTATTGGCCATAGCGGGTGCGGCGTTCGTCGAACTGGTTCAGGATCGCGCCGGACAGGCGGACGCCCGCGGTCGCCAGCACCTTCTGCGCCGACTGGATATCTGCCACCGTGGTGTGCAGATGCCGCACCACCAGCATGCTCAGGCCGACGTGTTGCCCGATGATCGCCGGATCGGCCACCGCAAGCGCGGGCGGCGCGTCGACGATGACAAGGTCGTATTCCTTGTCGGCGTCATTCAGCAGATCGACGAAAGCCTGCCCCTCCAGCAACTCCGAAGGGTTCGGCGGAAAACGCCCAGTCGGCATGAAGTCGATCGACAGGTCGGGCACATGCGTGACGCAGTTCTCGCGCGTGCCCGCAAGCGCGTCGGACAGGCCGGGGTGATTCTTGGAGAACTTGAAATACCGTCTCAGGAAACCGCGCCGCATGTCGGCGTCGATCAGAAGGACGCGCGCGCCGGTCTGCCCCGCGACGATGGCAAGGTTCAGCGAGATGAAGGATTTGCCGTCGCTCGGCGCGCAAGAGGTGATCATCAGCGCCTTGGACGAGGCCGCGGCCAGCGCGAATTTCAGACCCGTCCGCAAGCCGCGCAGGGCTTCGACGGTGACATTGCCGGGGTCATGCTTGGCAAGCCCGTATTCGGGCTGGTCCGACCTGAGCGATACCAGCTCGTGCGCCTTGTTCACCGTGGCGAAAAGCGGCAGGCCCAGCCCCTCGATGTCCCGCGCATCTTCGACACCGCGCCGCAGCATGTTCATGCCCAGCACCGCGGCGATGGCACACACCAGCGCCAGCGCCGAGCCGATGTAGATCGGCCGACGCCGATCCGGGCCGATCCACACGGCGGTTTCCGCGGGCTCCAGCACGCGGATGTTGCCCACCGCGCTGGCGCGCAGGATGCGCAGTTGCTCGACACGCTCGCGCAGCTGCTGCTCCAGCGTCTGCGACCGCTCCACGCGCTGCACCAGGACGGCCAGCTCCTGCTCGACCGCGGGCACGCTCTCGAGGTCGACGCGCAGCTCGGCAAGCCGTTCCTGCAGGCGCGCAGCCTCCACGTCGAGGCGCTCGATATCGGGGTGATTGACCGTCAGCACCTGCAAGAGCTGCTCCCGCTCGAAGGCAAGCTCCTCGAGCCGCGCTTCCACCGCGACGGCGGCCTCCAGCAGTTCCTGCGTGCCGACGCTCAGCTCGTCGAACTGCCGGGTCTGCCGGTAGCTGTTGAGGTCGGCATTGGCCTGCCGCAGCTCGCCGGAAATCGTGGCCAGTTGCTGCTCGATGAAATCGATGCTGCGGTCGATTTCGACCGATCGGCGGCGCAGGTTCTGGTCGATGTATTCGTCGATCACCGCGTTGACGATGGCGGTTGCCTCGCTGCCATTCTCTCCGATGTAGGAGAAATCGACGACACCGCTGTTCCCGCGTTCCCGGATGCCAAGCCCCGAGCTGATGCGGCCGACGCTGTTGCGCACCGGTTCCTCGTAGACCGTGTATTCCCGGCCCGCGGGCGCATTGATCGCGGTGACGCGCAGCGCGCCCCCCTCCGGCAGCGCAAGCGGCTCGCCCAGCCGCCCTTCCAGCGTCAGCCCGGATTCAAGCGTCAGGGTATAGCTCGCAGGGCCGGTAACGTGGACAAGGAATCGCTCGTCGTCATGGCCCGCGCCGAGGTCCGACAGGACCGCGGTGATGGACTCGTTGGTGCGCGCATACTCGCTCCCGACAAGTGGACCGACCACCGGCAGGGCGCGGCGCTGCAGGATGCCGCCGATCACCGGGGCTGCCGCGGGTTCCACCCGTGTCCGGGCGTTGAGACGGTCCACCACCGGCCCCAGCACCAGCCGCGAGCGGATGATGTGAACCTCGGTATCCAACCCGCTGTTCGTGGATGTGCCACCGGTCAGCAGCTCCCCGATCAGCTCCGACGGAAGCGGGATACGGTCCGCGCGCTGTTCGATCTGCACGACGGCGCTGGCCCTGAACTGGTTGGGCGGCAGTTGCCCGATGAAGGCCCCGACCGTTGCCCCGACGATCACCGCAAGGCCAAGGAACACCTTGCGCGCCAAAAGCTGCGCCAGGATGTCCTTCAGATCGATCTCGCCATCCTCGCCGGCCACACTCGACGGAAGCGGGGTGTTCCTCAGGTCAACCATACTCAAAAAGAACCGATATTCGCGGCCCAGAGCTTCGAGCTTTCGAAGACCTGCTCGGCCATGTGGATGTGCAGCATGCGGCCGCGGCGGTAGGGGTCCGCGATCTCCTTGTCGCCCTCGAACTGCCCCAGAAGAAAGGTCTTGCCCAGGAACTGCGGCCAGCGGCGGCCGATCTCCTGCCGGTGATGGGTCTCCATCACGATCAGCAGGTCGGCACCCTGTCCGATGTCCGAAGAAAACTGTCGCGCGACGTGATCCTTGGGGGCGATCCCGAACAGGTCCGCCGCCGCCTTGCTGTCCCGGTCGATGCCGCGCCCGACCAGCGCATGCAGGCCGGCCGAGGACACGACGACATCGGGCAACAGGCTCGCCAGCGCACCCGCAGCCACCGGCGACCGGCAGATGTTGCCCGTGCAGATCGTGACGACCGAGCGGATCACCCCGCGAATTCTTCCGAGATTGCCCGCGCCCGCACGATCCCCGTGACCGGCGACAGCAGCCGCGCCACGCTGTCGTTCCAGCGCGCGATGGGATCGGTGGTGACGAAGACCACATCGAGCGGCGACATCGAGAACTGCGAGGTCATCATCAGGTAACTTGCGTCGGACAGGTCGAACTGGAAGACGTTGAACCCTTCGACCTGGCCGGGCGGCCGGCGGAAGACGAAGATGCCGCTGGCATTGGCGCGCAGGTTGATGCCGCCCATCTCGGCCAGAACCTCGGTCAGGGTCTTGCCCGCGGCGCCAAGCGGCACCTCGCCATTGCCGATCGAACCGAAGACGAAGACCTTGTTGTCGTTCATCGCCGGAACATAGACCACGTCGCCGGGCAGCATGATCGGGTTGTGGCCCGAGGCCCCGAATTCCATGAAGGCGCGCAGGTTCACCGAATGGGACCGCCCATGCCGCCGAACCTCGACGCGGCGCAGGTCCGACAGGTCGGTGGTCCCCGCCTGGTTGATCAGGTCCAGCAGGCGCAGCGGCACATTCGTCAGAACCGTCGAGCCTGCGCTGCCGACCTCGCCCACCAGCGTGACGCGATGGGCGTTGAACTGCTCGACATCCACCTCGACCTGCGGATCGTTGAGATAGACGCGCAGCTCCTGTTCCAGCGCGGCGCGGATTTCCGTGACCGAGCGCCCGCGCGCGTTCATCATGCCGACGTAAGGATAGAAGAATTGCCCGTCTTCGTTGACGATGGGCCCTTCCGAGATCGACTGCCCCTCGCCGACCGAGCGCCGTTCGGGCGTCGTCCAGGTCTGCACGCGCAGCTGGTCGCCGGTGCCGACCGGGTAGACATAGACCGAGGGATCACGCGGCGGGTTCGACGGCACCGAGGTCACCGCTTCGCCGTTGGTGTTCCCCAGCACCAGCACGTTCTCGGGCGTCACCCGAAGCAGGTTGATGCCGCGATCGACTAGATTGGCCTGACCGCCTTCGGTGGTGGGAAAGTCCATGCCGGCACAGGCCGCAAGGGTCGTGCTGCCCAGAAGCAGCATGACATTACGGCGAGACAGCGCACCTGTTTTCCGCATCAATCAATCGCCCCCGTCAATAATCCGATTTGAATCGTCGCCGGATGGCTAACACGGATCAAGCCCCGAGGGGTAGCCGCGTTGCCGAGGAAAGATGGGGATGTGACCTGCTGCACCCACTCGCCCTCCAAAGATGCTCCGTCGATACCTTTGCGCCCTTTTGCACTCTCTCGGTCGCGGGGCTCAAGGGTGCTGGTCGCGCAACCCGTAATAAAGCCCCATGACATGCTCGGCCTCGGCGAAAAACAGCCAGCGCGAGGCGAGCAGTCCCGCAAGATGGCTCAGCACGGCGAGACCGCCGAGCAGATGGCCCGCGCCGGGCGCGAGGATCAGGGCGATCGGCAGGGCGTAGCCGAACAGCGCGGCAAGGATGCGCAGCTTGCGGGCGTGCTTGCGGCCCACTGCGAATCCCATCTCGCGCAGCAGGTAGTTCGGCCCGGTATGCGGCGGCTCGAAGGCGCGGACGCGGCCCGGCTGGCCGAGCCCCGTGGCGCTGGCAAGTGTATGGCCCGCCTCGGAAAACCGCGCGTCCCCGACGCGCCAGTGCCCCAGTTGCACCATGCCTGCGAGCAGCAGGAGGACGGCTGCGGGCATGATCTGACCGGCCAGCAGCGCGCCGCCGGCAAGGCTGGCGGTCAGGAAGTGCAGCGGCGTCAGCACCTGGTTCCAGCGCGGCACGGTTTTCAGCTGCGCGTAGATCATCGAGGTGGTGAAGACGGTGGCGAGCGACAGGGCCGCGCCGATCAGGCCCAGGGCTGCGATGCGGGTGCCGAGGAAGATGGCGGTGGCGGCGTAGAGGCCCATGGTCAGAAGGGCCGCGACACTGGCCCAGGCCTCGCGGCTGAGCCAGCTGGTCTGCCACTGGCTGAAGGCCTTGAGCGCGCGCTCCGGGTGGCCGAGATGGAAGGTCGAGGCCAAGAGGCCGCCGACCGCAAGTGTATAGGAAATCAGGAAAAACCAGAAGGCCGTCCAGCCGGTGACGGCGGGTTCCCCGAGGCCGAGAAAGACCATCAAGCCGAAGCCGAGGCCGGAGAGCGTGGTGAAGGCGATGACGGAGGGTGCGGGGTGCATGTCAGAGCCTGTCCAGCGCGCGGTCGAGCCAGCCGAGGAAACCTTGCGGCGTCTCGGCGACGGGCTCGAGGAAAGGGGCGAGGATGTCGGTCTCTTCCAGCCGGTCTTTCGGGCGGGGGGGAAGGTAGGTGTTGACGGGTTTCGTGCCCTGCTCGGGCATCAGGTCGATGCCGCCGCGCTCGGCCACAAGACGGCTCACGTCGCTGTCGGGATCGGCGAGGTCGCCGAAGTGGCGGGCGCCCGCGGGGCAGGTGCGGACGCAGGCGGGTTCGCGGTCTACCGGCGGAAGATTCTCGTTATAAATCCGGTCGATACAGAGCGTGCATTTCTTCATGACACCGGCCGCGGCGTCCATCTCTCGCGCGCCGTAGGGGCAGGCCCAGGCGCAGAGGCCGCAGCCGATGCAATCGGCTTCGTTGACAAGAACGATGCCGTCCTCGGCCCGCTTGTAGGAGGCCCCTGTGGGGCAGACGGTGACGCAGGGGGCATCCTCGCAATGGAGGCAGGATTTCGGGAAATGCACCAGCTGCGCCGCGCTGGTTTCCGGCGTGATTTCAAAGGAATGGACACGGTTGAGGAAGGTGCCGGAGGGATCGGCCCCGTAGGGGTCCTGATCCGACAGGGGCGCGCCGTAATTCTCGGTGTTCCAGCCCTTGCAGGCGATGACGCAGGCGTGACAGCCGACGCAGGTGTCGAGGTCGATGACGAGGCCGAGCTTTCGGTCGGTGTGGGCGGGAAGCTGGGTCATCGGACCGTCTCCGAAACCCTGTCACACCCCGTACACACCGCGTACACACCGCGTACATACGTCTCAGGCATCGGTCGCCTCCGTGTTGGCCATGGTCACGAACTCGGCAAGGTCGGCGGCGAAGCGGTCGGGGGCCTCGAGAAAGGGGGCGTGGCCCACGCCCTCGTAGCCGAGGAAGCGGCCCTGCGGCATGAGACCGGCGGCGGTCTCTCCGGTCCTTGCCGTGACGACGGCATCGGCGAGCCCGTGGATGGCGAGGCCGGGGCGGGTGAGGGCCGCATAGGCGGGGCGCAGGTCCACATCCGCGCCGAAGAGCGCGCGGCGGACATGGGCGGGGCAGAGCATGTTCGCGCCGACCAGTTCGGCATAGGTGGTGCGGTCGAGCGGCTGCGCCGTGCAGGCCGCGACGAAGCGGGCGGTCGCCTCGAGGCGGCGCGGCACGTCCTCGGTATAGAGGTCGCGGTCGAGACCGGGGGAGCTTGCGCCCACCATCCAGTCTTCGCGCGCCCTGCCTATGGCGAGGATGCCGCCCGCCAGCACGATGCCCGCGAGATGGGCACAGCCCTGCGTGGCGAGATGGGCGGCGATGACGCGGGAGCCGTAGGACCAGCCGACCAGCGTGGGGCGGGCGAGCATCGCGGCCGCGATGACGGCGGCGACATCATCGGACCAGACCGCGCTGTCGGTATAGGCGGCGGTGTCCTCGGGCTTGCCCGAGGCGCCATGGCCGCGCAGGTCCATGGCGACGAGGTGGAAGCGGTCTTGCAGCCGGTCGATCGTGGGCTGCCAGCAGGCGA
>JAOARA010000126.1 GCA_025211115.1 Roseicyclus sp.
ACATCGATCTGCATCGAGATATAGGGGTTTCCGCAGGTATTGCCCGTCTCGTTCCAGGCCGTGCCGATGCGGACCTTGCGGCCCGATTTGTTGACGGCCGTCACGTCGTAATCCGGACTGCGCGCGGACATCTTGGCCCGTGCCTCAAGCTGGATGGCGATGTCAAAGCGTGACGAGTGGATCATGCCGGTGTACTCGGCGGCTGCGGTTTCGGCATTGCGGGTGAGGTTTCCTGCGAACATGGGATGGTTCCTTTTGGATTGGCCGGTGCCTGACGTCCTTGCCAGCGCATCCGGGATTGCTTTCTCGACCCCTTGAGGGATCACAAATCAGAAAGCTTGCTTTCCTTTCAGCCCCGCCCACGGGTCAGAGCTGCCTTCCCAGTGGGAATGCCACGATGCCTCCGGGTGCGACGCCCCTCCCCTGCGCGTCTGGTCTTGATTGGCTGCCCGGATTTTCCGCGCTGTCCTTCGATCGCGCGATGAAGAACTCTGCCTCTTTTCCGTTCAACCGTTGCCCGCTCCGGTCTGTCAGGCCGATGCAGCTGCCGTTCGGCACATAGGTGATGAGGTACTGACCGAGCCGGTCCTTGTGGACAACGTAGCCGGTATTGGCCCAATGAACGGTCTGACCGGCATCGACGGCCGCCTTGATGTCTTCGAGTGTCATGCGATCCTCCTCAAGAAGAATGGTGGGGAAACGACGCAAGAAGCCCGATCTTCCAACCGGGCTTCCGAGCGGCATTCAATTGGCAAAAAGCCGGGTCCTGTCAGGCACTCTGCGCCATTTGCATCGCGCGCGCCGCCATCCAATCTTTCAGGCCAAGAACCGTTCTGCCGGCGGCGACTTCAGATGCCCAGGCGGCCCTTGGGTCGCCCCAGGGCTCATCGCCGGAATGCCGGTCGATGTGGCCATTGGCCATCCATGGCTCGGGCTGGATCCGCCGCAGCCAGTCCGCCATGCTCGGGATACGGCCTTGGCAGTCTTCACGGATATGCTGCTCGCCGATCCAGCGCACGGGGATGTCCCGACCTGCGCTATTGGTCAGGGTCAGACCGAAGACACGTTCAGCATCGAACAGACCTTGGGTATGGTGGCGCAAGGCCCGGTGCGTGAAAAGCGCGAGGTGCTCTTTCGAGGCGTCAAACCAATCGTGGACGGCCTGATAGTCAGACGGCACCCCGCCGAACTTCCGGGCAGAGCTTTCGGCATGATGAAGCGGATGGGCCATCTCAAAGCCCCTCGTCATAGCTGTGCGAGCATTCGACATAGCGGTCGGCGTGATCGAGGGTGATGCTGTCTGCTGCAATGTCCCAGGTCAGCGTGCCATAGCCGCCCTCGTTGTTCTCGAACCCCGGATGATGGTGATAGGCGAGCGACCAGGCGAAATCGCCCACCTCTGTCGCAAGCGGTTCCGGCAGTTTGACCTCCGCAGGCTGCACGGTCACATCCTCGACATTGCCGGAGTCGCCATAGCCTTCGTATTCGGCAGTGACCTCGCTGATGCCAAGTGCACGTAGTTGCGCAAGCAGCTCCGTTCGGGTTGCTTTCAGGGTGGTTTCGCGCTCGGCGCGCCACTGAGCCGCCATTGCGGCATAGTCCATTTGGGGATTGGTCATGGTTCTGTCCTCTTGTCAGATGTTGGGGGGGCCGGGCGTGGCATTGGCCCGCGCGCGGCTCGAACGCGCAGACCGGTCAAATCCCGATCCGCGACGCCCCACCCTAAGCCCACTTTGACTTTTCAGGCGGCTTGGTCTGCCGTGTTGGCAGGCCCCTGCCCCACGACCCGGGCCAGAATGGTCCCCGTGTCGATCCCGTCCCCATGCGGCAGGAACACCCGCAACTGGAAGGCGATGATCTCCGTGAAACACCCCATGGCCTTGAGACCTTCAATCATGCCCCGATCCGCACCGCCCAACTCAAGGCGCATCTCGCCTGCGACACGACGACGGGTCAGGGTGAGACCCCGGCCGAGATCGACCGGCGCCGTGGTGCCGAGGGCGGCGGTCAACATCTCCTGCGGCGTTTGCGGGTTGGAGACGAGGAAGCGGGCGCGCAACGCGGCCGCGCCTTGCTCGCTCAGCGTCCGCCCGATCATCGCCGTCGCCCCGTCGGGCGTGACCCGGTAGATGCGCTCATTGGTGGTCGGAATGTCCTTCCAAATGGGCAGCAGCAGCCCGGTCAGCAGGTAGAGCTTGGTCGTGGTGGTTTTTGGCAGGGACGCAGCCTCGGCATCCCAAAGTCCTGCAAACTCAGGCCTGTTGATCTCTTCCCAAGCCGAGGACTCGAACCGTGCCTCTTCGAAATAGCTCGACCCGTTTGGCCTCACCGCCTTGCGCATCAGCGTGACAATGTCCTCGTCATACATCTGCATAGGGCGCGCCGAGATGAGCGCCGCGCGACCGGAGGCGCGATTAACCATCGGCAGCTTGTCCGGATTGCGCGATATGGCCTCTTCGGCGCCCAGGACATGGACTGGGTCCGTCACCTCGAGCCCGATGATCCGCGTCACGGCGCCGGATTTCGGGCAGGTCCAGAGATCTTCCGTGGAGACCTGTTCTATCTTGTCGCCGCGTAGGGTTTCCACACCGAGATCGAGCGTGCCCGCCGCGCGCGCCCGTTCCGTCTGATCGGCAATCCGGCGCATGAACTCGGCAAAGAGTGCGTTCTGCATGTGGATGGGCAGGGCCAGAACCCGGTTCAGAAACCGCTGGATCGGCGGCAGCTCCTCAAGGAGCACCCCCTCCTTGTCGATCAGCCGCAGGGCCGTCCAGTCGGTGAAGCTCTCGTAGCTCATCGCCTCGGCCCGCCCGGCAGCAAGATCGGCGAAATACCCACGCAGCGCCGCCCGTGCGATCGGGCTTTCGAGATTGTCCTCCTCGCGGAACATGCCTTGCGAGCCGGTCTCGCGCTGGCCCTTCGTCAAGGCACCCAGCTGGTCGAGGCGTTTGGCTATCGTCGAGGATCGCGGTAGGGATGTCGATTACTCGACACCCCCCGCACAGATCCCCGCATGCGCGTTAACGCACGGGGCTCCTACCTTAAGTTTTGACGGCGAACCGCTGGTCTGGCCACGGGTGACGGATGGTAGGCTTGGGCCAGTGAATGTTTTGGAGTAGGTCAATCTTTGACCACTCAAAGCGATCCTTTTGGGACCGTCTTCGCATAGTGCGCAAAAGCATTCTTCTGATCCTATCAACAAACGCTCGCAGGGTGCGGGCCGTGCCGGGCACAGCATAGTAATTGAGCCATCCATTGATGACCTTACCTAGCCATTTCGCCACAGTGTGCGCTCCCATGTGCATGCGTTTACGCAGTTCGTCCTTGATGCGTCTTAATGTTCGCCTTACTCGCTTTCGCGATGGTTTGCGCCCGACCCGGAATCTTCCTTTTAGGGATTGGTCGCAGAAGTGCGTCATTCCTAAGAAGTCGAATGTTTCCGGCTTACGCTGCCCTCGTCTCTTTCGGCTTACTTTTGCAAACCTGCCGAATTCGATCAGCCGCGTTTTGTCAGGATGCAGAGCCAACCCGAATTGGGCAAGCCGTTTCCTCAAGTCACTCAAGAAGCGATCCGCTTCCCACTTGTGTTGAAAGCCGACCACGAAGTCGTCCGCATAACGGACAACAATCATGTCACCTTCCGCCTTCCGTCCACGCCATGTTTTGTGAACCCAGAGATCGAACACGTAGTGCAAGTACACATTTGCAAGAATTGGCGAGACAATCGCCCCTTGCGGTGTACCCATGCCCGTATCGACCCACGAGTCACCGTCCATGACGCCAGCGTTCAACCATTTGGTAATGAGGCGGATCACACGCTTGTCTCCGATACGGTGTTCCAGAAACCGGATGAGCCAGCCCCTGTCCACGTTATCAAAGAACCCACGGATGTCCGCATCCACTATCCAGCCGATTTTACGCTGTTCAATTCCGACAAATAGTGCGTCAAGCGCATTGTGCGCTCCCCGCCCCTGTCGGAATCCGTAGCTAAAACCGAGAAACTCCGATTCATAGATCGGCACCAGTATCGTGTCTGCCACCGCCTTCTGGACAATCTTATCCTCCAGAGTGGCGATGCCCAGCGGTCGCTTCCCACCGTCAGCCTTGGCTATTTCTACCCGCCTGACAGCCGGCGCTCGATACGCTCCTCGATGTATGCGATCGCAGAGATCGGTGAGCCGATCCTCTAAGCCGTCTGCATACATTTCCCACGTCACGCCATCCACACCAACGGCAACGTCACTCTTGAGCGAGTGAAACGCCTCCGCCAGTATGGGCACCGTGATATGGTGCAGGAGCGCCACAAGACGCTCTTCTGGATTTCTCTTCACAGCTTGCCGTATTCGAGTTGCCGCCTGTGACACGCTTTCCCGCTTCTGAGCGCGGCGCATGCTACGGCTTCCCGAATTCCTCTTGGCTTCGGCCCTTGGCTCCACAGGCTCCGCCGGGCGTTGCCGCCCCTTGTTCGCCTGCTTCACAGCTACTATGGCCGAATCTGACTTCTTCAAATCGTTCACCATTGGCTTTGGTGTTACCCTCCTTTCCATTGCGGCCCCGTACGACTATGGGGCGATTTGAAGACCTCCCAGGTCCCGATGATGTGCTTCTGTACGTGCCGTGGTTCTTCGACCCCGGGGTGTCCTCTTTCGCCTTACCAATGCGGCTAAGAAGTGTTGCCTTCGACGGCTTCAAGGGTCTCGGCACACCCGTTGCGAGAAATTTCGAGGCTCAATGGCCAGGCCCGCACATGCCGCTACCGACGCTTCACCCCACACCTCACGATGCACGGCGCACGGCTCGCGGTGAAAGTTGGTGGTTAGCCTTTCCTTTCTACGGGACTTTCACCCGTTACACATCGCCAGTTAGCCTGGCGCACTGAAGCGCTTCTCGCCATGCACATCGGAGGTGCAGACTCGGAAGAAGGGCGCGCTGACCTGGGCAGAGCGATGCGTGCGGCCGAGCCCCTGGATGGCCGCATCGGCGCGCCAGCCGGGCTCCAGTAGATAGTGCCGCCGCCGTTTCTGGTTCTTCGCCGTTTGCGCCGCGTGATAGGACCGGCCCGTGCCGCCCGCATCGGAGAAGATCAGGATATCCTTCTCACCATCCATAAAGGCTTGGGTCTCGGAGGAATTACTGCTGGCGGCGCGCTTTTCGATGAAGAGATGACCGTCCTCGGCCTTGAGGGGCCGGATCGATCGACCCGTGACCTCGGCAACGGCCTCGTCGCCAAAGGCCCAGAGGATCTGATCCAGCGCCGAGGGGATCGGCGCCAGCGTCATCAACTCCATCATGGCCGCGTCACGCAGAGCGAGCGCCTCGCGCGAGACGACCAGCGCGCCAGTTTCATCCCGAAGCGGCTCAGCCACCATATTGCCGTCGATCTCCACGAGCTTCTGCGCGTGGATCGGGAAGGCCTGTTCCAGGTAGCCCAGGACATAGTCGCGCGGCGTCAAGGCACCCTCGACGAGCTCGTCTTCCGCGTCCATCGTTTCAAGCCGGCGTTTCAGCCGGCGTTCGCCGGTCGACACCACCTGGATGACGCACGCATTGCCCGCCGCCAGCTCCTCCTCGATGGCGCGGATGATGGTTGGCGCCTTCATGCCCATCAGGAGATGGTTGAAGAAGCGCTGTTTCGTGCTTTCAAACCGGGACTTAGCCGAGGCGCGTGCGGCCGAGGCATTGGTCTCGCCCGAGGCGTCGT
>JAOARA010000127.1 GCA_025211115.1 Roseicyclus sp.
CCCGCCGCGAACACCCGCTCGAACAGCCGCCCCACGATCATCGCATCCGCAATTTCCGTGATCTGCATCTCGTCGAAACACAAGATCTTGAGATCGCGCGCAATCGCCTCGGCCACCGGCTTGATCGCGTCATCCACCCCCGTCTTGCGCGCCTCGTGCAGGGCTGCCTGCACCTCCTGCATGAAGGCGTGGAAATGCACCCGCCGCTTCTGCGTCGTCGGCGCATGACTGTAGAACAGGTCCATCAGCATCGACTTGCCGCGCCCGACCCCGCCCCACAGGTAAACCCCTTGTTTTCCTTGCGGAACCTCCGGTTTCCGAAACCGCGCCAACAGCCCCGAGCGCGGCGGCGGACGGTTCTCCAGCCGCTCCCGCAGCGCCTCCAGCCGCAGCAGCGCCGCCCGCTGCGCAGGGTCCGGGCGCAGCAGCCCCTCGGCCACGCGCGTGTCGTAGATCGCTTGCAGATGCTGTCCCATGCGCGCCTGCCTACACCCCTTCGCGCCGGACGTTAAGCACCCGTTGACTGCCTCATGACAGAGCCTGAATTGACGCGCCGGCGCGCCGCTTGCATCTTGCAGCGCGCGGCAGGAACAGGTGCGACATGACCCGACAAGACAACGTGTTCACCCCCGTTCTGATCGGCGGCTGCCTGATCATCATGATCAGCTTCGCCATCCGCGCCAGTTTCGGCGTCTTCCAGATCCCCATCGCCGAGGAGTTCGGCTGGCTCCGCGCCGAGTTCTCGCTCGCCATCGCCATCCAGAACCTCGCCTGGGGCATCGGCCAGCCGATCTTCGGCGCCATCGCCGAACGCTTCGGCGACAGGCGGGCCATCGTGCTGGGCGCGTTGATGTATGCCGCGGGCCTTGTCCTCTCGGCCTACGCGATCACGCCCGGCCAGCACCAAATCCTTGAAATCCTTGTCGGGTTCGGCATCGCGGGCACCGGCTTCGGCGTGATCCTCGCCATCGTGGGCCGCGCCGCCTCGGATGCCAATCGCTCCATGGCGCTCGGCATCGCCACCGCGGCAGGCTCCGCCGGACAGGTCTTCGGCGCACCGCTGGCCGAGGGGCTTTTGTCCGTCTTCCCCTGGCAGACCGTCTTCCTGATCTTCGCCGCGATGATCCTGACAAGCCTCTTCGCGCTGCCGCTCCTGCGCGCGCCTGCACCCGCGGCGAAGGCCCAGCTCGAGGAAAGCATGGGCCAGATCGTCGGCAAGGCGATCCGCGATCCTTCCTTCGCGCTGATTTTCATCGGCTTCTTTTCCTGCGGCTACCAGCTGGGCTTCATCACCGCCCATTTCCCCGCCTTCGTGACCGAGCTTTGCGGCCCCATCGCCCCCGGCTCGCTGCTGCACGGCATCGGCATCACGACGACATCGGCCCTCGGCGCGGTCGCCATCTCGCTGATCGGGCTTGCGAATATCGCGGGCACGATCACCGCGGGCTGGCTCGGCCACCGGTTCCCCAAGCGGTACCTGCTGGCCGCGATCTACACCGGCCGCACCCTTGCCGCGGGGCTTTTCATCGTGTTGCCGATCACGCCCGAGACGGTCATCGCCTTCTCCATCGTCATGGGCGCGCTGTGGCTCGCCACCGTGCCGCTCACCTCGGGGCTGGTCGGCTACATCTACGGGCTGCGCTACATGGGCACGCTCTACGGGCTGGTGTTCTTCTCGCACCAGCTCGGCAGCTTCCTCGGCGTCTGGCTGGGCGGCGCGCTCTACGATGTCTACGGCGATTACACCGCGGTCTGGTGGATCGGCGTCGGGGGCGGTGCGCTCTCGGCCATCGTCCACCTGCCGATCCGCGAAACCCCGCTCAAGGACCGGGGCCCGGCCATCGCAACAGCCTGAATTTTCGTATGAAAATTCGCACCCGCGCCGCGCCAGCGGCGCGCGGGTCGCCCGTGGCAGCGGGCGCAACCGCTCAACTCACCGCGTCGAGGATGTAGCGCGCCACCATCAGGTCCAGATGCGCGCCGCCGCCGTTCTTGAACAGCGTGATCTCGTCCTCCGATCCGCGCGCGAACGCGCCCGACGGCAGGTCGTAGTACTCCGCCACCACGTCGGCCTCGGTCAGAACCCCCGCCTCCAGCGGGATCTTCAGCTCGCCGATATGGCCCAGCGTCGTCTCGCGGCTGTCCACGAAGACCCGCGCACGCCGCAAAGCTTCGTCATCCGCCTCGCGCATGTCGGGCCGATACGCCCCGATCAGGTCGATGTGCTGCCCCGCCCGCAGCCAGTCGCCCCGCAACACCGGCTCGGTCGCCATCGTGGCCGAGGTCACGATATCCGCACGGCCCACCGCCGCCTCGAGGTCGTCCACCACCTCGGTGTCGGGCCAGCCCGCCGCCAGCGCCTCGGCCCCCGCCCGCGTCCGGTTCCAAACCAGGAAGCGCGCGCCGGGAAACCCCGCGCCATAGGCCGCGCGCAGCGACCGGCCGACCGTGCCGGCACCGACGATCAGGATCGTCTCCGCCCCTTTCGGTGCGAGCCTGAGCGCCGCGCAAAGACTGTCACCGGCGGTCTTCCACTTGGTCAGCAGGTGGAAATCCACGATGGCCGACAGCGTCCCGTCGCGGTCCGAATAGACCGCCGCCGACCCGTTCACCGTGGGCAGCCCCGCCGCCCCGTTGCCCGGAAAGATCGTCGCCGTCTTGACCAGTTGCCCCAGCCCGTCGATCCAGGCCGCGCGGCTCAGCAGCGTGTCGGCCCCGCGATAGAGGAACGTGTCCGCCACCTCGGCCCGCGGCAGGGCATGGCCCGCCTCGATGGCCCGGCAGAGCGCCAGCCAATCCAGCTGCGCCTCGGCCTCGGGCCCGATCATGCGCGGGCTCATGCCGCTGCCTCCTCTGCCGTCAACAGCCCCGCCGCCACCAGCCGCGCGGCCCAGCCCTCGGGCCCTTCGAAGAGATGCGCCTGCCAGCCGCGCGCCTTGGCCGCGGCGATATTGGCGTCGCGGTCATCGGCGAAAAGGATCGCACCGGGGGGCACGCCCAGCCCCTCCTCCACCAGCTCGTAGATGCGGGGATCGGGCTTGGTCACCTGCATCCGGCCCGAGACGAACTCGATGTCGAACTCGTTGAGGAAATCGAACTGCGTCTGCGCATAGGCGTAGCTCTCGACGCCGAAATTCGTCAGGCAATGGACCGGCACGCCCTTGGCGCGCAACCGCCGCAGCAGCGTCACCGAATGGTCGATCACGGGCGTCGCCAGCTCGATCCAGCTGTCGTGCCAGTCGCGGATCTCGGCCCGCCACTCCGGATATTGCTCGGCCGTCTCGTAGATCACCTCGCGGAAGGGTTCGCCGCGGTCGACGCGCTCGTTCATCCAGTGCAGGTCGACGGCCTCGAACAGCGCGCGCCGCCGATCCTCGCCATAGACGCGGTCATAGTAGCGCGCGGGCTGCCATTCGATCAGCACGTTGCCGATGTCGAAGATCACGGCTTCCGGC
>JAOARA010000128.1 GCA_025211115.1 Roseicyclus sp.
ATGGGCCTGCCCCTGCCCTTCCTGCTGGGCCCGCTCACCGCGATCCTGATCGCCGCTCTGGCCGGCGCACCCGTCAAGGACGCGGGCACGCTCGGCAAGCTGATGCGTACGATCCTCGGCGTCGCCATCGGCGCTTCGATCACGCCCGACCTTGTCGCGCGGATGCCGCAAATGGCGGCCTCGCTTGCGCTGGTGCCGCTCTACGTTGTCAGCATCGCCGCCATCGGCGTGCCCTTCTTCCGCCGCGTCTACGGCTTCGACCCGGTCACCGCCTGGTATGCCGCCATGCCCGGCGGGCTTCAGGACATGGTCCTGTTCGGACAAGAGGCGGGCGGCAACACCCGCACGCTGGCGCTGATCCACGCCACCCGCGTGATGATCATCGTGATGATCACGCCCTTCCTGCTGGTGCACCTTTTCGACGCGGGCCTCGACAACCCCATCGGCGCGCCCGCCGCCACGCTCCCCCCTCCCGAGCTGGCCATCATGGCCGCCGCCGCCATCCTCGGCTGGAAAGGCGCGGAACGCATCGGCATGTTCGGCGCGCCGATCCTCGGCCCGATGCTCCTGACCGTGATCCTGTCGCTCACCGACATCATCCATTTCCGCCCGCCCGCCGAGGCGATCCTCGCCGCGCAGTTCTTCATCGGACTCACCCTCGGCGCGGGCTATGCCGGCGTCACCCTCCCCGAGATCCGCCGCGACGTGGTCGCGGGCATCGTCTTCGTCGTGATCGTGGCGACCCTCGCCGCCGTCTTCACCGAGGCGGTGATCCTGCTGGGCCTCGCGCCGCCCATCGACGGCTTCCTCGCCTTCGTGCCCGCGGGACAGGCGGAAATGGCGGTCCTCGCCATCATCGTCGGCGCGGACCTCGGCTATGTCGTGCTGCACCACGTCACCCGCGTCTTCCTGATCATCACCGGCGCGCCGATCGCGGCCCGGCTCTTCGGCGTCGCCCGCCCGAAAGACCCCGACGCGGGCTGACGCCCCCCGCGCGACCGCTTGAGAAGACCCCGCCGACCTGACACAATGGCGCAAAACTTTGCGCACAGGGGCCGCCGCTCATGCTCGACACCTCCGATCCCCGCAGCACCGCCACCCGGCTCGCCCGCGACATCGCCGAGGATGACGCCTTTCGCACCGCGCTGGCCGATCTCATCGCCTTTCCCACCGACGCAAGCGCCCCCGACGCGCCGCTGCACGCCTATCTCGCCCATGTCGCCCAGGGCTTTGGCGCGATGGGCTTCGAGACGCAGGGCTTCACCGCCGACGGCCACCCCTTCCTTCTCGCCTCCCGCATCGAGGACCCCGCCCGCCCCACCGTCCTGGGCTACGCCCATGGCGACACCGCGCCCGGCATGGAGGGCCGCTGGGCCGAGGGGCGCACCCCCTGGACCCTGGCCGAAGACGCCGCGACCGGCCGCTGGTATGGCCGCGGCATCGCCGACAACAAGGGGCAGATGCTGGTCAACATGACCGCGATGCAGGCCGTGATCGCCGCGCGCGGATCGCTCGGCTTCAACGCCCATGTGCTTGTCGAGATGGGCGAAGAGATCGGCTCGCCCGGCCTGCGCAAGCTCTGCGCGCGGCTCAAGGACCGGCTGGCCGCCGACCTGCTCGTCGCCTCCGACGGGCCGCGCGTGGCCGCGGACCGGCCCACGATCTTCCTCGGCGCGCGCGGCGGCGCGACCTTCCGGCTGCGCCTGAAGCGGCGCAACGGCGGGCGGCATTCCGGCAATTTCGGCGGCGCGCTCAGGAACCCCGCGCTGGAACTGGCCCATGCGCTGGCCTCCCTCACCTCGCCCAAAGGCGCGCTGCAGGTGCCCGGCTGGGTGCCCGAGGGCGTGCCCGACGCCGCCCGCGCGGCCCTTGCCGGCCTCACGCCCGCGGGCGGCGAGGTCGATGCCGACTGGGGCGCCGAGGGGCTGACCCCCGCCGAACGCATCCACGCCTGGAACTCGGCCGAGATCCTGGCCTTTTCCGCCGGCGACACCGCCCACCCGGTCAACGCCATTCCCGACGCGGCCGAGGCCGTCGTGCAGCTGCGCTATGTCCCCGGCATCGACGACAGCGACCTCGGCGCGGCGCTGCGCGCCCATCTCGACGCGCAGGGCCACGGCGACATCGTGATCGAGGGAGATGGCCCGCGCTTCCGCGCCTCGGCCACCCCGGTGGACCATCCCGCCGCGCAATTCGCCGCCGCTTCGCTGGCACGCACCAGCGACGAGATGCCGGTCGTCCTGCCCTCGCTCGGCGGCTCGCTGCCCAACGACATCTTCACCGAGGTTCTGGGCATCCCGACCATCTGGGTGCCCCATTCCTACCCCGGCTGCGCGCAGCACGCCCCGGACGAGCACCTGCCCCGCGCCATCTTCGCCGATGCCGCCGGGCTGATGGCCGGGCTTTACTGGGACATCGGGGCGGCCGCCCCGGCGGAGCTCCTGGGCGACTGACCCTCCGCGCGGGCCGCCCCGCCCCGCCACGCGCAGCGCGCGCAGGGCGTCCCCGAGGCACAACCGCACAAAACACCGACCGCGCGCCCGACCGCGTTGCAACAGGCCAAGTCCGCGGACGTTGCGGCCAAATTCCCCCGGAGCCTCCCACCGCACCGGGCGCAGGATTGCGCACCCCGTGCGGCCATAGGGCAAGCGGCGCAGCCCCCGGCAAATCCCGCGCACTGAAACAGACGCATCCCAAACCCCAGAGCGCCACGCAAGGCCCAAGCCTCATCGCGCCTCCGGCCCCTCGCCCACCCGCGCGCCCCCGCCGCCCGCCTCCGCCACCGCAGCCGCCCGCGGCCCACACGGCGGGG
>JAOARA010000129.1 GCA_025211115.1 Roseicyclus sp.
CGGTGCGGCTGTCCATGGACCAGCCGTCGCGCAAGCCGCCGGGGGTTCCGGCGGCATAGGCGAGGCGGAGGTTTGCGCCTTCGGGTGGGCTGTCGCAGCGGATCAGCACGGCTTGGGGATCGTCGGGGGCGATCTCCACGCCGGTGATCGTAGCGCCTGCTTCGTCGCCGATCAGGGCGAAGCCCGCAGGGCTGTCGCCGTCGAGGATCAGGGGGCCGTCGCCCTGGGCCGTCGCGCGGATCGTGGCGCGGTCGCCGGTCTCGCGTTCGGCGAGGAAAAGGGTGGGGCAGCGCCAGTTCTCGCCTGCGGCGATGGCGGCGGCGGTCATTTCGGCCATCTGGCGGCGCGCGTCATCGGTGGGGCGGTCGAAGCGGTCGCGGGCGAAGGTGTAGCTGGAGGCGGAGTGGATCAGCCGGTGGTCGCCGTGGTGCCACGTCAGTTCCCACTGGCCTTCGAGGGCCGCGGGCGCGGTGGCGGGGTCGAGGCCGCCCTCGAAGCGGGCGACGAACAGGGGCTTGTCGTAGCCCAGCGACCAGAGCGCATCCTCGATGCGCTGCATCGCGGCGAGCATCCCGTCGCGGTAGGCGGTGGCGTCGCCGGTGACATGCTCGAGCGCGTAGTCGAGGTGGATGGCGAGGATCCTGGCGCGCTTGCCCATGCGGGTGGCGGCGGATTTGAGGTTTCGCGCGGCGGTGACCAGGTTCTCGAGTGCGCGGCCGGTTGCCAGATCGGCGGCGCTGGGCGCGCTGTCTGTTTCCGCGCGGGCGACAATCAGGGGGAGGGGTTCGAATTTCTCCATCTGCCAGTCGAGGATGACCTCGGCCACCAGCGCCTCGTGCGTGCATTCGCGCAAGGGCTCGAGCCGGTCGGTTTCGGGGGCGGGTTCGATGCCGGCCATTCCGACGGCGCCGATGTCGTCCTCGGGGGCGGTGATGTGGTGGGGGTAGGCGGGCGCGCCCTGTGTCGCAAGGGCGGCGCGGGGGCCGCCGAGGGCGAGAATGCCGAGCACCGCGCCCGCCCCGTCGCCGAGGGTGGCGCCGCCGTCCATGTGGCGGCGAAAGCCGCGGATGCCCTGCGCGCCGGGCATGCGCGCGGTGAAGCGGAGCCAGTCGCCCTCGCGCGTGACGCCCCAGGCGTCGATGCCCTCGAGCAGGTCGTCGGTGTCGACTGTTTCTTGTTTGGCAACGGTGGGGGCGTCGGGCGTGCCGGGCTGCTGGCCCATGCGCAGGGCGATATCGGCGATGACACGGTCCGACAGCCGCATCACGAGGCCGGTGGGATCGTAGCGGATCACGTCGCCATTGGCGGCGCGCACGATCACGCCGTGGCCCGCGATCAGGTCGTTCTCGTTGTCGTCGTCACTCACCGTTACTCTCCGACCCTGTCGGGTGATGCTATGTCAGGCACCGCGCCCCGTCACGGGGTGTTGCGGTCGAATTGCAGGCTGCCGCCGCCTGCGCGGTCCTCGGTCTCGGTGAAGCCCTTGGCGGCGAGGACGGGGGCGTAGCCCGCGCGCCATTCGGCGGCCTGATCCTCGGAGAGGAAGGGGACGATGACGCGGGTCACCGTGCCGAGCTCCTGCGCGGCGAGGGTTTCGGGCGGGACATCGGCGGGCCGGTTCAGGCGCAGGGCGTCGGGGCGGAAATCGCGCAGGTAGGCGGCAAGGCCGCTGGCCTCTGCGCCCTCGTCGGAGGGGAAGCGGAGGGGGCCGTCGGTCCATTTCAGGCGGGCGGTGTTGTCGAGGCCCGCGCGGGCGGCGATCCGTTTGCCCAGCGCGATCAGCTCGCTGCGCGTGTCCTGCGCCATGAGGGTGAGGCCCTGCGAGATCTTGATGATGCGGATCGGCAGGAAGCCCACGCCCGCGCCGATCTCGAGCACGCGGGGGCAGCCGTCGAGATAGCCGGCGATGTTGCGGGCGTGGCGGCGTTCGAAGCGGCCGGCGACGATGGCGGTCAGCGTCTCGGGGCGGAAGACGCGGGCGTCGGCGGGCAGGTCGATCTCGTGGTTGGGGATCCAGTCGCTGGGGATCTCGGCCGAGAGGTCGATGGGCGCGGGCATGTAGGGGTCGCCCCCCTCGGCGGCCCAGCCGGGCACGGTTTCGGTGCGGCGCTCTTCCTTGGGGCGGGATTGGGATTTCTTCTCGACCTCGCTCATCAGGGCCGCGATCTTGGCGGGGTCGCGGGCCTGTGGCGGCTTGGCCTCGACCTCGGTGATGGGCACTTCGCTGGCCTTGATGAGGCTGTCGCGGAGTTCGAGGTAGGCGTCGGTCCGGCGGTATTCGTCGAGCCGGGCCTCGACCCGTTCGAGGGCGGCGTGGTGGAGCCTCGACAGGACGGGGTCTTTCAGCAGTTCGGCCATGATGCGGGCGCGCTCGGGGGCGTGGCGGAGGATGGCGCGGTCTTCGACCTCGTTGCGGTCCTGGAGGGACCAGTAGTCGGCGTTGTACTTGTCCTTCTTGTTGTTCACGTTGCCGCGGAACTTGCGGACGGCGTAGCTGTCGACGGATTTCACCGCGTAATGGTTCATCTGCGCCCAGTTGTAGCCGATGGTGCGGCGGATCGAGCGCCAGCCGCGGAACTTGAAGTAATCCTCCATCGGCAGGCCCGAGCCGTTGAGCCATTTGACGGTGTCGGGGAAGCCGTCCTCGAGGTGCTTGTTCTTGATCGAGGGGCGGTGGATGCCGAGTTTCCAGTATTCCGGGTCGAACTTGAACAGCGTCTTGACCCCCCAGCCCTTGTTCCAGAGCGGGGGGGCGGCGCGGGTGTATTGCTCGGTCACGGGGGCGCGGGACCAGTCCACGACGCCGCCCGAGCCGAAGATGCGCCAGGTGATCACGACGCCGTTGCCGCCGCGGGCGACCGTGTCGTCGAGCATCCCCTCGAGATGGCCGGAGGGGTGGTTGACGGAGAGAAACTCGTCGGCGTCGAAGACCAGAACCCAATCGGAGGCCCCGACGAGGGGTTCCTTCTGGGCGTGGTTGAGGGCGGAGGGCTGGGGTTTGATGCCCTCGGGGATCTCGTTGCGGCGGTGGTAGCCGAGGCCCAGCTCCTCGAGGCGGATCAGCATCTCGTCGGTGCCGTCGGAACAGTCGTTCGTATAGACGAGGATGTCGGTGAAGCCGACCGCGAGGTGATGGGCGACCCATTCCAGCAGGAAGGGCGCTTCGTCCTTCATCATCGACACGGCCATGACGGTGCCGTGTTTCGACCGGGGTTTCAAACTCTGGAACTGGGATACGCTGCTCGACATGGGTCTTTGACCTTTTGCGGCAGTGTTAGCACGACAGGGGCGGCGCGCAAACGAAAGACCGGCGCGGAGGGGCTCCGCGCCGGTCGGTTTCGAGGGGAGGGGCCGGGTCAGGCGGTGCGCAGCTCGGCGGCCTCGCCCTTGCCGCGGCCGAAGTGGCGGCGGTTGAGGTGGAAGACCAGCGCGATCATGGCGACCTGGAAGGCGACGGCGACCGCGGTCAGGGCCCAGTAGGCGGGGCCGAACTTGGCGATCATCTCGGCGCCGACGAGGCCCTTGTTGATCCAGAAGTGCAGCATGACCGAGAGCGCGACACCGGGGCAGACCAGTGCGTAGGAGCCTGCCGAGTTCTTGGGGCCGGTCAGGAAGCTGGCCGCGTAGTTCTGGCGGCGCAGGACCAGCAGACCGAGGGCGAGGAAGACCGCCTGCACCGCGAGGATCGTGGTGGTCAGGATCAGCGTGTCGGCCCGGCCGCCATGCATCTCGAAGGTGGTGTGCAGGCCATGCTCCTGGCGCATCATCATGATGCCGAGGATCGTCAGGATCGGGACGACGACCATGAGGGTCGGCGCGCTTTCGCGGGCGGTGCCGTGGTGCAGCATCGAGTTGACCGCGACGATGGCGGCGACCAGCGCGTAAAGGCCCGCGATGGTGCCCAGCGCGATGGACAGGACAAGCGCGATGCCGACGGTGAGCGGCGTGGTGCTCATCGCCGCCGGGGCGGCCATGCCGACGGCGGTCATGGCGAGCGCGAAGGCGGGCAGAAGCTGCGCGAAGGAGTTGTTCGCGGTGACGTCGAAGACGCCGCCTTCGGACAGGACGCGGCCGAGGAAGGCCCCGATCCGGCGGAAGGCGAGATACGCGATGGCGGCGAAGGCGACCATGGCGGCGGGGAACATGTATTCGACGATGGACCACAGGCCCGGCACGAAGACGAGGCCGAGGATGAACATGGCGTTCACCGTCATGGCCAGCGCCAGCGGCATGGCGAGCAGGGTGGTTTCGGCGTTGGAGTTCACCAGCTTGGTGTAGGCTTCGGTTTTCGAGAAGGCCGAGAGCTGGCGCAGGTTCCAGATCAGCATCTTGATGTTGAGAAAGGCGAAGCCGGCGATGCCGGTCACGGCGACGAGGATCGTGGCCTGAAGGGCGAGGCTGCCCGACTGGAAGGCGGCGAGGATGTCTTCGAAGACCGGGACGGGCTGGCCGGGGTGGGGCACCCAGAACATGAGATACATGAAGAAGGTGACGGCAAGGCCGCCCGCGCCGAGCGAGGCGAGGAAATAGAGCGGCGACCAGCTGTCGGCGGGTCTGGTGTATGTCTGTTGCATGGCTTTTGGCCTCCTGTGATGGAGACCGGTCTAGGCGATGCAACCGGGGGCTGTCGGTGACTATGTTACCTTCGTCAATTGACCGGGTGCGACATTCGGTGCCGGGCGGGGCCGCCCCGCGCGCGGGCCGCGGACCCCGTGCGGGGTCCGGTGGAAAACTCGAGTTTTCCATGGGCGAAAAACTGCAGTTTTTCGGGTCGGAAAACCCTTGGTTTTCCGGCGCCTCAGAGCAGGCTGTCGGGCAGTTTCTGCTCGGCCGCGGTGTTGGCGCGGCGGAAGACCAGCGTCACCAGTGTCGAGACGATCACGATGAAGAGCGAGTAGAGCGCGGGCACCGCCATGTAGCTTTGCGCCTCGTCGCCCGCGAAGGTGAAGGCGATGATGGCGATGGCGAGCGGCCCGTTCTGGATGCCTGTTTCCAGCGCCACGGTCCGCGCATTCCTCGGGTGCAGTTTCAGCGTCTTGGCGAAGAGGTACCCGACGGTGATGCCGACCAGCCCCAGCGCGATGGCGGCGACATAGGTCGCGGGCGTCGTCGAGAGCAGGAACTGCCAGTTTTGCGGCACCCAGGTCACCATGATGAAGAGGATGAAGAACAGCGCGAGGACGGAGCCGCCGAACTCGATCACCGCGCCGACATTGGCGTTGAGTTTCCTGAGGCCCATGCCCAGCGCCACGGGCACGAGCAGAACGATCAGGACGCGGATGATATCCTCGCGCGGGATCTCGAGGCCCAGCACATTGGCGTAGAGCATCAGGATGATCGGGATCAGGATCACCCCCGTCACGGTCGAGGTGACGGTCATCAGCACCGAGAGCGCCAGGTTGCCCTTGGAGAAATAGGTGAAGATGTTCGAGGTCGTCCCCCCCGGCATGCAGGCCATGATGAGCACGCCCACGGCGATGGCGGGGGGCAGGGTCAGGGTGCTGACCAGCACGAAGCCCAGAAACGGCATGATGCCGTATTGCGCGACGACGCCGATCATCAGGCCATAGGGGCGCTTGAGCGCCAGCAGGAAGTCGCGGGGGGTGAGCGAGGCGCCCATGCCCAGCATGATGACCGCGACCATGATGCCCAGCAGCGTCTGGGTAAACTCGTCAACCATGGGGGCTCACTCCGCGGCGATGCGCGCGAGTTCCTCGGCGCGCAGGTCTTTTCTGAGGATCTTGCCGACGTTCGACTTCGGCAGCTCGTCGCGGAACTCGACCCGTTTCGGGATCTTGTAGCCGGTCAGGTGCGCCTTGGCATAGGCGCGCACCGCGGCCTCGGTCAGGCCGGGATCGGAGGAGACGATGAAGGCCTTGACGGCCTCTCCGGTCGCCTCGTCGGGGATGCCGATCACGGCGGCCTCCAGCACGGCGGGGTGGGCGGCCAGCACGTCCTCGATCTCGTTGGGGTAGACGTTGAAGCCCGAGACGACGACCATGTCCTTCTTGCGGTCGACTATGCGGACATAGCCGTCGGGGTCCATCACGCCGATGTCGCCGGTCAGGAACCAGTCGCCCTGCATGACCTTTTCGGTCTCGTCGGGGCGGTTCCAGTAGCCTTTCATGATCTGCGGGCCGCGGGCCGCGATCTCGCCCGGCTCGCCCTGCGGCACCGGCTGGCCGTCCTCGCCCAGGCAGGCGCTCGCGGTGCCCGGAACGGGGACGCCGATGGAGCCGGGCCGCGCCTTGCCCAGCGGCTCGAAGGTCAGGACGGGGGAGGTTTCGGTCAGGCCGTAGCCCTGGATCACGGGCGAGCCGGTGATGCGCTCCCATCTCTCGGCGACCGAGGATTGCAGCGCCATGCCGCCCGCGCTGGCGAATTTCAGGTGCCGTGGCGGCGTGTCGGTGAACCAGGTCTCGTTCGTGAGCCCGTTGAACAGCGTGTTCACCCCGCTCATCCAGGTGATCCTGTAATTCTCGAAGGCGCGCTTGAGGTTCGACAGCGGCCGCGGATTGGGGATCAGGATGTTGCGCGCGCCCAGCCACCAGAAGCCCAGCAGGTTCACGTTGAAGGCGAAGATGTGATACATCGGCAGGGCGGTCAGCGCGACCTCGCGGCCCTTGTCGAGATCGTCGGTCAGAAGCTCCATCACCTGTTCCATGTTCACCAGCAGGTTCGCATGGGTCAGCATCGCGCCCTTGGAGACGCCGGTGGTGCCACCGGTGTATTGCAGCACGGCGATGTCATCGGGGCCGACGGACTGGTGATAGGCGTCGACCTCGACACGGGTCTTCGCCGCATGGCCGCGGCCCGCGGCGATGGCCGCGGGCAGGCGGATATGGGCGGTCTCGATGGGTTTCACCGAGCGGTCCCAGTGCTTCTGCACCAGCCCCACGATGGCCCGCGGCAGCACCGGCAGGAACTCGGCCACGCGGGTGACGATCACGTTGGGGATCGGGTGACCGGCGGTCGCCGCGGGGATCTTGTCGGCGAACATGTCCATGATGATCAGCGCCCGAGGCGTGGCATCCTCGAACTGCCGGGCCATCTCCTCGGCGGTGTAGAGCGGGTTGACGTTGACCAGCACGCAGCCCGCCTTGAGCACGCCGAAGGCGGCGACGGGGAAGGACAGGCAATTGGGCATCTGCACCGCCACGCGGTCGCCCGGCTGCAGCCCCGCCACCTCGCGCAGGTAGACCGCCAGCGCATCCGACATCGCGTCGACCTGTGCGAAGCTCAGCGTGCCGTTCATGCCGTTGGGCAGGCAACAGGTAAAGGCCGGTGCGGTGCCATAGGTCTCGGCCACGGCCCCGATCATGCCCGCGAGGTTGCGATAGGCCGAGCTCGCGATATCCACCCGCGCCCCGGCCGGGTAAAAGGCCGTCCACGGCCGCCCCGGATGCTCCATGAGCCTCCCCCTCATGTCCCTCCAACTGGCTGGGGACGCTAACGCAGTTGCCGGGCCTGTGGAACGGAAATCGGACGGAACGTGACGTCATTCCGCGCGCCCCGCTCTTGACGCGCGCCCCGGCGCGCCCCGGCACATCCCGGCGGCGCGTGCAGCAAGCCCCTTGCAACCCCCGCCCCGCTTGGCCAAGCCTGACCGTGACACATCCGGAGACCCGAGCGATGCAGAGATACCCCCGCGACCTGACCGGCTACGGCCCGACCCCTCCCGATCCGCAATGGCCGGGGGGCGCGAAGATCGCCGTCCAGATCGTGATGAATTACGAGGAGGGGGGCGAGAACAACATCCTGCATGGCGATGCCGCCTCGGAGGGGTTCCTGGCGGAGATCACCGGCGCGCAGCCCTGGCCGGGGATGCGGCACTGGAACATGGAATCGATCTACGAATACGGCGCACGCGCCGGGTTCTGGCGGCTCTACCGGATGCTCGGGCATCTGCCGGTCACGGTCTACGGCGTGACCAGCGCGCTGGCGCGGGCCCCCGAACAGGTCGCCGCGATGCAGGCGGCAGGGTGGGAGATCGCCTCCCACGGGCTGAAATGGATCGAACACAAGGACATGGACGAGGCGACCGAGCGCGCCCTGGTGCAGGAGGCCATCGCGCTGCACACGCAGGTGACCGGCGCGCCCCCGCGCGGCTGGTATACCGGGCGCTCGTCCATGAACTCGGTGCCGCTGGCCGCCGAGACGGGGCTCTTCGCCTATATCGCCGATGATTACGCCGATGACCTGCCCTATTGGCGGCGCTTCGGGGACCGCGACCAGCTGATGATCCCCTACACGCTCGACATCAACGACATGCGCTTCGCGATTCCCGCGGGCTTCACCGAGGGGGCGCAGTTCGAGCAGTATATCCGCGACAGTTTCGACTGCCTCTATGCCGAGGGTCTGGCGGGGCGGCCCGCGATGATGTCGATCGGGCTGCATTGCCGGCGGGCGGGGCGTCCGGGGCGCGCGCAGGCGCTGAAGCGCGCGGTCGACTACATGGCCGGGCACGAGGGCGTGTGGTTCGCCACCCGCCTCCAGATCGCGGAACACTGGGCCGCGACCCATCCGCCCGCGCCGCGCGTGCGCCCCTCCGAGATGGACCGCGCGGCTTTCGGCGCCGAGTGCGGCGGCATCTTCGAGCATTCGCCATGGAGCGCCGAGCGCGCCCATGGGCTGGAGCTGGGGCCGACCCATGACACGGCCGTGGGTGTCCATTCCGCGCTCGCCCGCGTCTTCCGCAGCGCGTCCGAGGCCGAGCGGCTGGGCGTGCTGACGGCGCACCCCGATCTCGCCGGGAAACTGGCGGCGGCCAAACGCCTGACGCCGGACAGCACCGCCGAACAGGCCAGCGCCGGGCTTGATGCGCTGACCGATGCGGAACGCGAGGCCTTCAGTCGGCTGAACGCGGCCTACACGGAAAAATTCGGCTTCCCCTTCATCATCGCCGTGCGCGACCATGACAAGGCGGGGATCCTCGCGGCCTTCGAGCGCCGCCTCGGCCAGGACCGCGACACCGAGTTCGCCGAGGCCTGCCGACAGGTCGAGCGCATCGCCGAGCTGCGCCTGAAGGAGAAACTGGGATGAGCCGCGAGATCCTGATCCAGCCGCTGACGGCGGCGGCCTTCGCCCCCTTCGGCGAGGTGCTCGAGACCGAAGGCGCGCCCGACAAGCTGATCAACCAGGGGCTTTGCGGGCGCTGGCACGACCGCGCGCGGCTGGAGTTCGGCGACGGGCGGGCGGGGATCAGCCTCTTCCGCTCGGAAACCCGCGCGCTGCCCTACGCGTTGGAGATGGTGGAACGCCACCCGCTCGGCTCACAGGCCTTCCTGCCGATGTCATACGACCCGTTCCTCGTCATCGTCGCCCCCGACGAAGGCGGAACCCCCGGCACACCGCTCGCCTTCCGCAGCACGGCGGGGCAGGGGATCAACATCGCCCGCAACACCTGGCACGGGGTTCTGACCCCGCTCCACGCGCCGGGGCTTTTCGCCGTGGTGGACCGGATCGGCGAGGGCGCGAACCTCGAGGAACACTGGTTCGACACGCCCTGGACGGTGCGCGACGCCTGAAGGGCCGCGCCCGACCCACCCCTTCACCTTTCCCCAAATACGCATCCGCAGCCCGCCACCCCGCGCCACCATTGGCCGGAAAGGCACCCCCGCACCCGCGCCAGCGGGTGCCGGGCCCAAGCTGTGAGACCCATGGCGCAGCCATGGTCGAACACGCGGGAGCGCGCCGGCTCGAGATCAGAGCGGAACGAGGGTCGCCGTGCCGTCCGCGACCGCCGTCTCGACGATGGAGGCCGCGACGGCGAGGTCCTGCAGCCCCACGCCGGTGCCGTCGAAGAGCGTGATCTCCTCCGCGCTTGTCCGCCCCGGATGGGTGCCGTTGATGACCGCGCCCACCGGCGTCACATCGCCCTCGGCGATCAGCCCGGCGGCGACCGCGTGCTGCGCCTCGCCGATGGTGACCGATTGCGCGACCTCGTCGGTGAAGACCGTGGCGCGCGCCAGCAGCGCCGCCTCCACCTCCTGCTTGCCCTTGGTGTCGGTGCCCATGCAGGCCAGGTGCGTGCCGGGCGAGACGTGATCGGCCATCAGCGTCGGCGAGAAAGACGAGGTGATCGTGATGATCACGTCGGCCTCGCGCAGGCCCGGAAGCTCCACCGCCTCGAAGGGGAGGCCCGCCTCATCGGCGACCTTCTGCAGGTTCGGCAGCATCTCGGGATGCAGGTTCCAGCCGATCACCTTCTCGAAATCGCGCTGCTCCAAAGCGGCGCGCATCTGGAAGGTCGCCTGGTGGCCCGCGCCGACCATGCCGAGCACCTTGGCATCTTCCCGTGCCAAATGCCGGATCGACACCGAAGAGGCCGCCGCCGTTCGCAGCGCGGTCAGGTAGTTGCCGCCGACCAGCGCCTTCACCCGCCCCGTTTCCGGATCGAACAGGAAGACCGTGGACTGGTGGTTGATCAGCCCCCGCCGCTCGAGGTTGTGGGGCCAGTAGCCCCCGGCCTTGAGGCCGAGGATGCCCGGCGCCACGCCGCCCTTGAAGCCGTAAAGCGCATCCTCGGTCGGCATCGCCTCGCGCACCACGGGGAAATTCGCGGCCTCGCCCGAGGCCATGGCGGCGAAGACCTTTTCCACAGCGTCGAAGGAGGCCTCTCGGGTCAGGAGGCCGGGGATCATGCCTTCCGGCACGATCACCAGCTCGTGTCGGGTCATCTGTCCACCGTCCATCAGTAGGCCTTGCCGCGGGCCGAGACGGGCCAGACGCATTCGACCTTGCCGCCGCGCACGCCGACATACCAGTCATGGACGTTGCAGGTCGGGTCACAATGGCCGGGGACAAGGCGCAGCTTGTCGTTGACCTTCAGCACGCCCTCGGGGTCCATGACGACGCCATGCTCGTCCGAGCATTTGACGTATTGCACGTCGTCGCGCCCGAAGATCACCGGCAGGCCCGAGTCGACCGATTGCGCCTTGAGGCCCGCATCGACGATGGCCTTGTCGGCCTTGGCGTGGCTCATCACGCTCGTCAGGATGAACAGCGCGTTCTCCCATTCGCCGCGGTCGATGCGGTTGCCGTTTTGATCGAGGATGCGGCCATAGTCCGCATCCATGAAGGCGTAGGAGCCGCACTGAAGCTCGTTGTAGACGCCGGAATTGCTCTCGAAATAGTAGGAGCCGGTGCCGCCGCCGCCGACGATGTCGCACTCGATGCCCTCGGCCTTCAGCGTGTCCACGGCGTCCTTCACCATGGCCACGGCCACGTCGATCTTGGCCTTGCGCTCGTCATAGCTGTCGAGGTGCTGCATCGCGCCCTGGTAGGCCTGGATGCCGGCGAACTTGAGGCCCGGCGCGGCGTCGATGGCCTTGGCCAGCTCCACCACCGCGGGCGTGCTGGTCACGCCGCAGCGGCCCGCGCCGCAGTCGATTTCCACGAGGCATTCGATGGTCGTGCCGTGCTTCTGCGCGGCTGCCGACAGGTCGGCCACGTTGTCGAGCATGTCCACGCAGCAGATGGTGCGCGCACCCAGCTTGGGCATCCGGGCCAGCCGGTCGATCTTGGCGGGGTCGCGGACCTGGTTCGACACCAGCACGTCCTTGATGCCGCCGCGGGCGAAGACCTCGGCCTCGGAGACCTTCTGGCAGCAGACGCCGCAGGCGCCGCCAAGCTCCACCTGCAGCTTCGCCACGTCGACCGACTTGTGCATCTTGCCATGCACCCGGTGGCGCATGCCGTGGGCGGCGGCGTAGTCGCCCATTTTCTTGATGTTGCGCTCCAGCGCGTCGAGGTCGAGGATCAGGCAGGGCGTCTGGATCTCGCTCTCGTCCATGCCGGGCAGGGCGGGGATGTCGTAGCCGACTTCCAGGGTGTCGATGTCGATGACGTCTTTCATGGGGCTCTCCGGTTGTTCTGGTGCCGGGCTGAAGCCCCGCCTACGGGGGAATTGAGATGTAGGCCGGGCTTCAGCCCGGCACGGGCCTTACATCCAGGGCAGCTTGTCGAGGTCGACGTTGCCGCCGGTGATGATCACGCCGACGCGGCGACCCCGGAAGATGTCGGGGTTCTTGATGATGGTGGCCAGCGGCACGGCGCAGCTGGGTTCCATCACGATCTTCATGCGCTGCCAGGTCAGCTTCATCGCGTCGATGATCTCCTGCTCCGACGCCGTCAGGATGTCGGTCACATGGTTCGACACGAAATGCCAGGTGTTCTCCTTCAGCGGCACCTTGAGGCCGTCGGCGATGGTATTCGGCGCATCATCGGCGATGATATGGCCCGCCTTGAAGGAGCGGTAGGCGTCGTCGGCCTGTTCCGGCTCGGCGGCGTAGATCTCGACATGGGGCGCGATGTTCGACAGCGTCAGGCAGCAGCCCGAGACCATGCCGCCGCCGCCGATGGGGGCGATGACCTGATCCAGCCCCTCGACCTGTTCCATCAGCTCGCGCGAACAGGTTGCTTGCCCCGCGATCACGCGGGGGTCGTTGTAGGGATGGACGAAATCCGCGCCGGTGCGTTCGTGGACCTCGGCGAAGACGGCCTCGCGCGAGGTGGTCGAGGGTTCGCATTCGGTGATCGTGCCGCCGTAGCCGCGCACGGCGGCCTTTTTCGCCTCGGGGGCGGTGCGGGGCATCACGACATGGCAGGGAATGCCACGGCGGCCCGCCGCGTAGGAGAGCGACAGCGCGTGATTGCCCGACGAGTGGGTCGCCACGCCCTTGGCGGCCTGTTCGTCCGACAGGCCGAAGACGGCGTTGGCCGCGCCGCGGACCTTGAAGGCGCCGGCCTTCTGGAAGTTCTCGCATTTGAAGAACAGCTCGGCGCCGGTCAGCTCGTTCATGAACTGCGAGGTCAGGACGGGCGTGCGGTGGATGTAGGGCCTGATCCGCTCATGCGCGGCGATCACGTCGTCGAAATCGGGGATATGGGTGGTGATGGCGTCCTTCATCGTCTCGTTCCCTTATTCGGCGGCCAACGCGACCGGGGTCGCGGTGCTGCGGTAAACCTCTTGCGCGGCGGCGACGCCGGAACCAAGCGTGATGTCGAGGCCGAGATCGGCCATGACCATCTCGGCGGTGGCGATGCCCGAGAGGGCCAGAACATCGGTCAATATCCCCAGGTGCCCGATGCGGAAGACCTTGCCCGCGACCTGTCCCAGGCCCGCGCCGAAGGCGACGCCGTAGCGGGCGCTGGCGTGGCTGACGATCTTGGCCGCGTCGAAGCCCTCGGGCGTGCGGATCGCGCTGACGGTATCCGAGTAAAGCTCTGGCCGGACGGCGCAGAGCTGAAGGCCCCAGGCATGGACGGCGGCGCGCACGCCGGTGGCGATGCGGGTGTGGCGGGCGAAGACGTTGTCCAGCCCCTCGTCGAGCAGCATCGCCGCGCCTTCCTTCAGCCCGTTCAGCAGGCCGACGGCGGGCGTGTAGGGGTAGGCGTTGGCGGCATAGCCCGCGGCCATGTCGCGGATGTCGAAATAGGTGCGGGGCAGGCCCGCGGTCTCGGCGGCGGTCATGGCCTTTTTCGAGAAGACCGCGATGCCGAGGCCCGCGGGCAGCATGAAGCCCTTTTGGCTGCCGGTGACGGCGACGTCGACCTTCCAGCCGTCGAACTCGAAGGGCATCGAGCCGATGGAGCTGACCCCGTCGACGAAGAGAAGCGCGGGGTGTTTCGCGGCATCCATCGCGCGGCGGACGGCGGGGATGTCGGAGCGCACGCCGGTGGCGGTCTCGTTATGGGTGGCGAGGACGGCCTTGATCCGGTGGGCGGTGTCGGCGGTCAGGATCTCCTCGAAGCGGTCGGCGGGGATGCCTTCGCCCCAGGGGGTTTCCACGATCTCGACGGTCAGGCCGTGGCGCTGGCACATGTCGATCCACTTGTGGGAGAACATGCCGTTGCGCGCCGCAAGGACGGTGTCGCCGGGGTTCAGCGTGTTGGTGATCGCCGTTTCCCAGCCGCCGGTGCCGGTGGAGGGGAAGACGAAAACACTGGCGTCGGCCGATTTCACCACGCGGCGAACGCCGTCGAGGGCGGGGTGCAGGATGTCCTTGAACAGGCTCGAGCGGTGGTCGAGCGTGGGCATGTCACAGGCGCGCCGAAGGCTCTCGGGCATGTTCGTGGGGCCTGGAATGAAAACCGGGTTCTGAAAGCTCATGGGGTGCCGTCTCCTCATCTCTGGGGACAGGCTAGGGGGTGGCGTGCCTGCGCACAATTTTTTTGAAAAGGTTTTTCAGAACTGGTATTGTGAGGTGTGGTCTTTGAATATCAATGACTTGTGATTTTTCGCATGGTGAAAGCGTTTTTCACTGCGCTGCAGCGAGGCTTGGATGCGCGACGATCAGAATGCCGAATCCCCCCGCCGGGCGCGGGGCCGCCCAAAGGCTTGGGACGACAAGACCGAGCAGAACACGATCAAGTCGCTCGACCGGGCGATGGCGGTCTTCGAACACCTCTCCACGATGCAGGGCGCGACCCTGTCCGAGTTGGCCGCCGACACCGAGCAGTCGCCGGCGACGACCTACCGTATCCTGACGACGCTCGAGGCCCGCGGGCTGGTCGAGTTCGACGCAAGCGCGCAGCTGTGGCACATCGGGCCGCGCGCCTTCCTGATCGGGGCGCGGTATCTGCGCCGCACGTCCGTGGTGGACCGGGCGCGGCCGATCCTGCGACGCCTGATGGAGGCGACGGGCGAGACGGCGAACCTCGGGATCGCGCGGGAAAGCCATGTGCTGTTCGTGAGCCAGGTGGAAAGCCACGCCTCGATCCGGGCGTTCTTTCCGCCGGGAACGCTGTCGCCGATGCATGCCTCGGGGATCGGCAAGGCGCTTCTGGCGCAGATGACCGATGACCGGCTGTCGCGCTACATCGCCACCGCGCCGCTGGATCGGTTCACGGCGCGCACGCTGACCGATCCGGGCGATTTGCGCGCCGATCTGCAGGAGACGCGGGCGCGCGGCTTTGCCATCGACGACGAGGAAAAGACCGAAGGGATGCGCTGCATCGCGGCCCCGGTCTTCGACTGGACCGGCGAGGCGGTGGCGGGACTGTCGGTCTCCGGCCCGGTGAGCCGGGTGTCGGAGACCGAGACGCCGCGGCTGGCCGATGCGGTGACACGGGCGGCCGACGAGCTGTCGGCGGCGCTGGGCGCGGATCGGAAGGGCTGAGGCTCAGGCGAGCGCGGCGAGGCGGTCGAGGTTCCGCTCGAGGCAGTCGAGGAAGCGGTCGCGCAGCGGGTCGCGCACGTCGGCGGCCCAGGCGGCGGCAAGGTGCAACCGGCGGATCGGCTGGCCCGCTGGCGTCAGCAGCGGGCGGAAAGCCACGCCCGCCACGCGGACCTGCGCCGACCATCGTGGCACCACGGCAAGGCCGAGGCCGGCGGCGACGAGGCCGACGATGGTGTGCTTCTCCTCGGCGATCTGGGCGATGCGGGCGCTGTGGCCATGGTCCAGCATCAGCTTGATGGTCAGGTCGTGACTGTGCGTGCGCGACTGGCGGTCGGGCACGATCAGCGGCGCGTCCGACAGGTCGTCGACCGTCAGGCTGTCGCGGGTGGCCAGCGGGTGCCCCGCGGGCAGGGCGACGACG
>JAOARA010000130.1 GCA_025211115.1 Roseicyclus sp.
AGATCACACCGGCCGCGTTCTCGGGCGCAGGCTCGCCGGGCGTTGCCGGGCCGCCGAAGTCATGGGGCAGCACCGGCAGGCCCGAGAGCGTCGCCTGCGCCGTGTCGGCGGGGCGGTCGATGGCGACGGGGCGCACGCCCAGCCCTGACAGGTGGTCGGGTTCGGCGATGACAAAAAAGGGCAGGCGGCTGCCCAGCCGTTGCCACGCCTTGACGGCCAGTTCGGGGCCGACGCCCGCCGGTTCCCCGATGGAAACCGCGACAGGGGGGGCCGCGCTCATTCGTAGGAAATGATGGCGTCGGCGCGCAGCTCTTCCAGAAGCCCCTCGGCATAGGTCTCGAGCCGCTGCGAGAAAAGCTGCTGGCGCACGGCCTCGCGGCCGCCCTCGGGCTCGGCGACGGTGCGCGCGCACAGCATCACGGCCAGCGTGGTCGCGCCCGCGTTGCGGGACACCTCAAAGCTGATTTCGCCCGCGTCCAGCGTGGAGAGCGCCATGGCGATATCGCGCGGAATCTCGCCAAGCGCCGCGTCCGTGATCTCGAAGGCGCCGGGGCGCTGGCCGTAGAGGTCGTCGCAGACGTCGATATCAGCGCGCAGGGCGGCGGCCGCGGCGGCCCCCTCGTCGGTGGTGCGCGCGGGCAGGGGGATCGTGGCATATTCGACCGAGGTCACGGGCGGCAGGGCAAAGGCCCCCTCGGACAGGCCGCGCATCTGGAAGACGGCGATGGCGGGCCCGAGCGAGACCGGGCCATAGGTCTCGCCGGTGCGCAGCAGGATCATGTCCTCGCGCAGTGGCGCGGGCACGGCGTTCAGCGGCCGCCAGCCGGTCAGGCCGCCCTGGTCGCGCGTCGGGGCTGCCGAAAAGCGGCGCGCGGCCTCGGAAAAGGTGTCGATGTCGAAATTCAGGTCGGACATCAGCCGGGCGAGATCGTCGCGCAGCGTCTCCTGGTTGTCGGGTGTCAGGGGCACCACGATCTCGGCCAGCAGGATCTGGCTGGCATCGAGCTGCGGGGCAAAGGCCAGCGCCTCGTCGATGTCGGCCTCGGTCAGCCCGGCGCGCACACGGCCGCCGAAGCGGGACTGCACCACGTTGCGCCACGAGATGCCGTTGGCGACGAAGTCGCGGAAGGTTTCGGGCGCGACGCCTTCGCCCGCGATGTTGGTCAGGAACTCCTGCGGTCCGAGATCCGCACGGGCGGCGAACTCGGCCACGCCGGCCTCGATCGCCTCGGGGGTGGCGAGCACGCCCATCCGCTCGGCCTCCTGCACCTGCAGGCGTTCGTTGACCAGCTGCTCCAGCGCCTCTGCCCGCAGGTCGCCGGGGGTGCGCAGGATCTCGAGGAACAGCGCGCGCTGTTCGACCTCGTACCAGGTCACGATGCTGTCGTTGATGCGCGCCGCGGTCGAAAAGGGCGATTGCGCGGCCAAGGGCAGCGGGGCCGCGACGAAGGGAAGCGCCAGCGCCGTCGCCGCGAGGGCGGCCGCCTGTGCGATGCGGCGGATCGGGGTCATCTTCTGGTGGGTCATCGCGTCTATCGTCCGGTCTGCTCTGGTCTTGAACTCTGGTGTAGAACTCACTGCGTCCGCGGCCCCTTTGTGGACCGCCTGCCTATCGAAGGCAACTGCGGGCTTGGCTGCGCCCGGAGCGTTGCGCGCCGAACCCGTTCAGCGAGACGGTCAGCCCGAACTCGGTAGCCTGGTCGAGCGTAGTGGAAGTGGTGAAGCGGCGCGAGACGGAAAACACCATGTCCACGCATTCATTGGCATAGGACAGGGCAAGCCCGGCACGGGTGAGACTGTCCTCGGCCAGGTCGTAGCGCCAGTCGGCGGCGGCCAGCCAGCCGTCGTCCAGCGCGTATTCCGCGTCGAGCGCCCATTCGGCCGTGTTGATCTCGCGCCCTTCATCGAGGTCGGCCTCGAGGAAGGTATAGGTCGTCTCGACGGCGTGATCCTCGCCGCGCCAGGCCAGCGACAGCTCGTTCGAGGTGAAGGCAAGCCCCGCATCGAACAGCGCGCGGTTGACGATGCGCCAGCGGGTGCCGTCGGTGAAATGGGTCGCCACGAGGAAATCCGAGGTCAGCCCGTCAAGGCCGGACCCCGACGTGAACTGCTCCTCGTCGGTTTCGCGCAGCACCATGCCGCCGGCGAGGCCCAGCGACCAGCCCAGCGGATCGGTGCGGGTGTAGCCCATGCCGATATTCGCGCGCAGCCCGGTCTCGCGCAGGTCTTCGCCGGGGAAGCGGTCGATCGCAAACAGGTTCGCCTCGTCGAATTCCACGATCAGGCTGTCCTCGACAGGCACCTCCGGCCCGGTGATCTGCGACCATGCCACCTGCACGACCGGTTCGAGCAGATGCCGGACCCCGCCCGCGCCGCTGCGCGCCAGCGGGTAGCGCAGCTCGAGACTGGCGAAGGGCGCAAAACGGGTCTGGGTGCCGTTGAACCTGCCCCCCTGCCGCGTGTCGTAGAGATCGGCGTGAAACGCCGTCTCGACGGCCAGCAGCATCCCGTTGGGCAGCACCCAGTCGCGCCGCCAGTCGAGCGACCCGGTGAGCCGCGCCACATCGCGGCCCGTCGCCTCGCCCGAGGGCAGGTCGGAGTCGAGATCCGAGACCCGGCGATAGGCCAGCGCCTCGATCCCCGCGGTGGCGATGCCGCCGATCCGGCCGGGCACGAAGCGGCGGGTCATCTCGGCGCTCAGAACCTGCGTGGGAAGGAAGGCGTTGGCATCGCCGTCGCGCAGCGAGTTGTAGGCGATCACGCCGAACTCGCTGTAGGCGGTGCGGCTGGCGCGGCTGGCGCGCACGTAGCTTTCCAGGATGTCGGGGTCGGGGAAGCCGTAGGTCGTCAGGTAGCCGCGGTCGCTGACGCCGCGCAGCTGGAAGTCCAGCGTGTAGCCGCGGCCGATCTCGAACCGGCCCTCGGCAAAGGCGTAGCCGCGCAGGCTGTCGTCGGTCAGGCTGTCGCGGCTGATCGCGCCGTCGAGGGTCAAGTCGCCACTGCGAAACGCCTGCCGGTAGCGCAGCTCGACCGTGCTGGAGGTGCCGAGGCCGATCCACGGGGTCAGCGTCAGGTCGGCGTGGCGGCCCAGCGTGATGAAATAGGGCAGCCGCAGCTGCGTGCCGGTCTCGTTGTTTACCCTGAGCGAGGGGGCGAGCAGCCCCGAGGCGCGCTCGAGCGTGGGATCGGGCAGGCGCATCCGCGGCAGCCAGGCCACCGGCACGCCCATCACGCGAAAGGTGGCATTGTCGAAATAGAGCTGCTGCTCGAGCTGGTCATGGACCACGCGGTCGGCGCGGATCTCCCACAGGGGCACCGGGTTGTCGGCGCAGACCTCGCAGGACGAGGCGACGCCCTGCCGGATCTGGGTGAAGCGCCCGTCGGTGCGCGCGATCTCGGTGGCGGCGATCTGAAGCTGGCGGTCCAGCACCAGCCGCGCCGAGCGCAGCACGCCGTCGCGCAGGTCGGCCGACAGTTCGGCGAACTCGGCGAAGATCACGGCGCGCCCGTCGGGCTCGGTCAGGGTGATCGGCCCGGTGACCTGCACGCTGTCGCTGGCGCGGTCGTAGATCACCGCCTCGGCGCGCAGCCGCGCGCCCTGGAAAAAGATCTCGACCCCGCCCTCGGCGCGGATCGCCTCGCTGCCGCGGTCGAAGCGGATCTCGTCGGCGATCAGCGTCGCGGGCGGCCCGGATTGCTGCCCGCCCGCGGGCGAGGCGAGCGCGAGGGCCAGCGCGCAGAGCGCGGCGGCGGTGATATGGCGGGGCGGGCGGGTCATCCGTCCTCCGTGTGAAGTAGCAGGCCGAGCGCCATCAGGATGGCCGCGGCGGGCGGGGTCCATGCAACCAGCGCGACGGGCAATTGTCCACTTTCGCCGAGCACCTGCGCGAAAGAGCGGACGAAAAAGACGCCAAACCCCAGCAGGATCGCCGCCAGCACCATCACGCCGGTCTTGCCGAACCGCGTGTGGCGCATGGTGAAGCCCGCCGCGATCAGCACCATCGCGGCCAGCATCAGCGGCGAGCTGAGTTCCATCTGGAACCAGACGCGGTGATTGAGCGCGGCGAAACCGGCCTGGTTCAGCTGCGCGATGAAGCCGGGAAGCTCGTAGATCGGAACGGTGTCGGGCCGTCCGAAACTGTCGCGGATCTGTTCCCGCGTCAGGGTCGAGGGTAGGGCAAGCCGCGCGTGCGTCTCGACGGCGGCCTGCGGGTTGCCCGCACCGGCGAGCGGCCAGCGTTGCACGTCCGACAGCGCCCAGGCGCCATCGACCAGCAGCGCCTCGCGGGCGTTCAGGCGATGGGTCAGCGTCCCCTCGGCATCGAACTGGAAGAAGGTCGCATCGAACAGGTGCGTGCCGTCCGAATTGGTGTTGCTCGCGCGGATCACGGTCTGTTCGGTGACAGAGCCCTGCCTGAGCCACAGCCCCTCGCGGGTGATCGACACGGTCCGCTCCTCGGCCCCGAGATAGCGGGCCGAGCGCATGTCGTATTGCGCCTTGGTCGCCGCGACGATCGGGTTGATCACGCCCACCGCCACCGCGCCGAACAGCAGGGCGACCGCCACGGGCGCACGCGCCGAGCGCAGCGCCGAGCGCCCCGAGGCGCGGATCACCACCAGTTCCGAGGACCGCGACAGCCCCAGGAACAGCACCAGCGTGGCCAGCAGCACGAAAAGCGGGATCAGCTGATACAGGCTGCCCGGCAGGTTCAGCAGCGCCAGCTCGACCACCGGGCCAAGCCCCTGCTCGGGGCCGATCCGGCGCAGCTGTTCGGCCAGGTCGATGGGCAGGAGGATGGCGATGAAGACCGCGGTCACGATGCCGAGCGCGCGCAGAAAGCGCCGGGCGATGTAGAGATGCAGGATCATGCCGGCACCGCCATCGGGCCGCCATCGGGCCCGTTCTGCCCATCCTGCCCGTCCCGGCCGTACCGCCGCGGCCGCCTGCGGCGCATCGCCCAGCCGGTCAACACGGCGGTCATCAGCAACCCCGCAAGCGGTTGCGCATAGGCCAGCGGGTGCAGGCCCGGCGTCCGCACGGCGGTCGCCTCGGTGATGTTCCAGATCATCTGGAGCGGGATCACCAGCGCCACCGCCAGCAGGATCTGCGGCCAGACGCCGAAGCGCGAGAAGCTGCCGAGCATCAGGCAGGCGGCCGCGATGAGCGGCGGGAAGATCACGAAAAGCGCGCGCGAGATCCGGTCATGCCCGGCAAAGCGCATCTCGGCCAGCGCCATGTCGAGCCGTTCGGCCATCTCGGGCGTCGCGGTGAGCAGCGCGAGGGTCGACAGCTCGCGCAGGTCGTAGCTGCGAAAGCCGCCCTCTTCGATCAGCGCGCCGATGTCATAGGTGAAATCGTCGAAGCGGATCGTGGCCAGCCTCTGCGTCGCGGGGTCCAGCGTTTGCGCCAGCCCGTCGAACATCACCAGCCGCGGCCCGGTCTCCGAGCGCACCAGAAGGGCGCGGGTGGCGGTATAGGTCGTCTCGATCCGCGGGTCCGAGCGGTCCTGCAGGAACAGGTCGCGGAACTCGCCCAACTCGGTGATCTCGCGGATGTAGACGGTCAGCCCCTCGGTGGGGTGCAGGAACTGCCCCTCGCGCAGGAAGCGGCCGGTCAGATCCTCCTGCACCTCCTGGCTGCGGTCGATGAACTGGCTGCGCGCGGCGGGCGACAGCAGGTTGGCGAGGATGCCCACCAGGACCGCCACGATCAGCCCGAAGGCCAGCACCGGCCGCAGCAGCCGCAGCGCCGAGACCCCCGCGGTCTGCAGCACCACCAGCTCGCTTTCGCCGATCATGCGGTTGAAGATGTAGAGCGTGCCCACGAAGGCCGAGACGGGCAGCACCGTGAGCATGATCTGCGGCAGGCTGAGGGCCGTGAACTCGAGGAACACCGTCAGCGACTGGCCGTCCGCGATCAGCGAATCGAACAGGTCCACGGCGGCGTTGACCCAGTAGACCGAGATCAGCACGAGGCTGAAGAAGCCGAACAAGACGACCAGCTGGGAAAGGATATAGCGATCATATCGCCCCAAGGCGTAGCATCCCCCTATGCGTCTTCCGCGTGGCAGCGCGGGCCTGTCCCTTCGTTCTAGGCCAAAGCGGCGGGCGGTGCGAGGGTGATCTGGCCATTCCGCCACCCGCGCCCTAGTCTCCGCGACAAACGGGCCACGTCGATGGGCCCGACACCACCCACGGGAGAGCCTTGATGACCGCACCGATCGCTATTTCCTTCGCCGAAACCGACCTTGACGCGCTGGCCGGGGCCGCGGGCAAGCTCGCCGTTCTGGTTACCCCGGACGGCAAGATGGACCCCGCGGCGCGGCGGCTGAACCGGCTGACCCGCGGCGCGGTGGCGCGGCTGGTGGAGAGCGACCGCTGGGCCAAGGTCAAGACCGGCGAGGGGGTGCAGATCGGCTATCCCACCGGGCTCGAGGCGGTGGC
The DNA here is from genome assembly GCA_025211115.1 of Roseicyclus sp. Taxonomy (GTDB): domain Bacteria; phylum Pseudomonadota; class Alphaproteobacteria; order Rhodobacterales; family Rhodobacteraceae; genus Roseicyclus. Next base: position 6,445 of record JAOARA010000130.1, read on the forward strand.
GGTGATGGTGATCAGCCTGCCGCGCCGCCCCTCGGTCGAGGAGGCGCGCAAGGCCGGCGCGAGCCTTGCGCAGTTCAAGGGCAGCGAGGCGCTGACCCTTTGCGCCGGGTCGACGGCGCGGGTGGCCGAGCTGTCGCTGGGGCTGGCGCTGCGCGCCTATGGCTTCACCGCCCACAAGACCGCCGAGGCCGAGACGCCCGCGCCCGCGACCATCATGGTCGCCAAGCCCGAGGAGGTCGCCGCCGAGGCGAAGCCGATGATGGCGCTGGCCGAAGGCGTGTTCTTCACCCGCGATCTCGTGAACGAGCCCGCGAACGTGCTGACGACAAACGATTTCGCCGCGCGGCTGGCCGCGATGCAGGAGCTTGGCCTCGAGGTCGAGATCCTCGAGGAAGACGAGCTGGCCAAGCTCGGCATGGGCGCGCTTCTGGGGGTCGGGCAGGGGTCCGACAGCCCGTCCAAGGTGGTGGTCATGCAGTGGAACGGCGGCGAGAAGGCCGCGCCGCCGCTGGCGCTGGTCGGCAAGGGCGTGGTCTTCGACACCGGCGGCATCAGCCTCAAGCCCGCGGGCGGCATGGAGGACATGACCATGGACATGGGTGGCGCGGGTGTCGTCGCCGGGGTCATGCGCGCGCTGGCGCTGCGCGGGGCCAAGGCCAATGTCGTGGGTCTGGTCGGGCTGGTCGAGAACATGCCCGGCCCCAACGCGCAGCGACCGGGCGACGTGGTGACCTCCATGAAGGGCGACACGATCGAGGTGATCAACACCGACGCCGAGGGGCGGCTCGTTCTGGCCGACGTGATGTGGTATGCGCAGGACCGTTTCAAGCCGGTGGGGATGGTGGACCTCGCCACGCTGACCGGCGCGATCATCATCGCGCTGGGCCATGAAAACGCGGGCGTCTTTTCCAACAATGACGCGCTCTGCGACGCCTTCCTCAAGGCCGCGAAGACCGAGGGCGAGGGCGCGTGGCGGATGCCGCTGGGCCAGGCCTATGACGACAAGCTGAAGAGCCGGATCGCCGACATGAAGAACGTGGGCGGGCGCGATGCGGGTTCGATCACCGCGGCGCAGTTCCTGCAGCGTTTCGTGAAACCGGAGTGCCCGTGGATCCACCTCGACATCGCGGGCGTGGCCAGCGTGAAATCCGACACGGCGCTGGCCCCCAAGGGGGCGACCGGCTGGGGCGTTCTGGCGCTCGACCGGCTGGTGCGCGACAATTTCGAGGGCTGAGGGGCGGCGTTTGGGCGAGGTCTTCTTCTACCACCTGACCCGCGCACCGCTGGAGGTGACGCTGCGCACGCTCTTGGAGAAATCCCTCGGCGCGGGCTGGCGCGTGGCGGTGCGCGGGCGGACGGAGGAGGCGCTCGACCGGCTCGACGCGGCGCTTTGGCTGGGGCCGGAGGACGGCTTCCTGCCCCATGGCCGCGCGGGCGGGCCGCATGACGCAGCGCAGCCCGTGCTGTTGACCACCGCGCGCGAGGCCGCGAACCGGCCCGATTGCGTGGTCTCGGTCGAAGGGGCCGAGATCGGCGCGGAGGAGGCGGCGCGGCTGTCCCGCGCGATGATCCTCTTCGACGGCCACGACCCCGGCGCGGTGCAGGCCGCGCGCGAGCAGTGGCGCGCGCGGCCCG
>JAOARA010000131.1 GCA_025211115.1 Roseicyclus sp.
ACCGGGGCGGTTGCGAGAGCGGTCACGCCCTGCGCCTCGGGGGCCCGTGAAGCGGGGGCCTGTGCGGTGGGGGTCTTGGCAAATTCCGTCATCGTCAACTCTGCACATCTGCGGGCCGCGCCGTTGCACGCCGGCGACCCTGAACACTTTTCCAAAACACCGGCCGATGATCCGGGACCGCAACGATCCCATCGCATCGACCGCGGGCGAGACCGCCCGAAGCGCGCAGCGCCCCGAAATCTCGGGAAGCGCGCCCGACCTGCCCCAACGCGTCAATGCCGAGGGGGCAAGCCAGGCCTTCAGGATAGCCGCAAGCCACGCAGCCCGGAAGGGAAAAATCCGCGCCGCACCCGGCCTGCGCCCCGCGCCGCGGTTTCGACACGGGTGCGGCGCGGTCCCGGCGCAGTCGCGCCATGCTGCGGACACGGTTGCCGGGTGGATCGTTTCCGAAGGCGAAACGAAACCGGGGGACGGCGCGGCGCGGGCCGTGATTGTTGCCATGGCGGAACCGTGGGGAGGGGAAAGCGGGATCTGGAAACAAAGCGTTTACGCTGTCTCTGCTTCGCCCCGGACGCGGCAATCGTGGCCCGGTCAAGGGCGATCGCGCGGTGGTACCCGTGGCCGGACTCGAACCGGCAAGCCTTGCGGCGGCGGATTTTGAATCCGCTGCGTCTACCAATTCCGCCACACGGGCACTGACCGCTGCCTACGCCGGGACGCGGGGCGCGTCAATCGGGCATGCGCGGCAATGGCTGGTGGCCCGCGCCCGGATTTGCTACGCGGCTGCGCGACGGGCCGGGGCAATGACGCGCAGGCCCCCGGCGGCACATGCGCCACGCGACAGGAGGGCCGCCCATGACGGCACAAGGCATCGAGGCGCTGACCACCTCGGAACGGCTGGCCCGGCTGGCGCGCGACGCCGAGACCGAGACTGGCACGGACACCGGGGCCAAGACGGTGACGCTGGGCTGGATCCTCGGGCAGTTGCGCGAACGCGCCTTCGGGCTGTTCCTTCTGGTGCTCGCCCTGCCCTGCTGCATCCCCTTTCTCTACGGCGTGCCGCAGGTCGTGGCGCTGCCGCTGCTCTTCGTCTCGGCGCAGGTGATGATCGGGCGGCGGCTTCCGTGGTTGCCCGCGCGGCTGGCCGCGCGCCGCGTCGCAACCGGGTCGCTTCAAAGCCTGTCGCAGCGCGCCGCACCCTGGCTGATGCGGATCGAGGCGGTCAGCCGCCCGCGGCTTGCCGCGCTGACGCACCGGCCGCTCGATCAGCTGGTCGGGCTGGCGCTGGTGGTCTTCAGCGCCTCGATCCTCGTGCCGCTGCCGGGCACCAACACGGTGCCGGGGGTCGCGGTGGTGATCGTGGCCATGGGGCTGCTGCAACGCGACGGGCTGATGGTGATCCTCGGCGGAGTGCTGGGCAGTGCGTGGATCGCCACGCTGATCGTCGCGGGGGCGACGCTGACAAGCCTGTTGCGCGGCTGGCTGGGCATTTGAGGCTGGTGCATCGCGGCGCGCTTGCCTACATCGCAAGGGCAAGGGCCCCCGCGGGCCGCAACAGGCCGAGGACCGCATGACACGCATGACACGGGGCACCCTGATCGCGCTGGCCGGGCTGGGCTCGGCGGCGATGCTGCTGGCCGCCTTCGGCTTCCAGTATCTCGGCGGGCTCGCGCCCTGCGCGATGTGCCTGTGGCAGCGGTGGCCGCATGCGGCGGCCATGGCACTGGGCGCGGTCGGACTTGCCCTGCCCCATGCCGCCCTCGCAGCCCTCGGCGCGCTGTCGATGGCGGTGAACGCGGGCATTGCGTTGCTGCATACGGGGGTCGAGCGGGGCTGGTGGGTGCTGAACCTCAGCTGCACCAGCGGGGCCGAAGACCTCGGCGCGATGTCGGCGGCAGACCTGCTGAACCCCGATATCGGAACCGGGATCGTGATGTGCGACGAGGTCGCATGGCAGATGCTCGGCCTGTCGATGGCGTCGTGGAACGGCATCGCAAGCCTTGTGCTTATGGGCATCTGGATCGCCGCCGCGCGCGCCCGAGCGACCGCCTGAGCGCGCCACGGCGCGTCAGTGATAGGTGAACTCGCCCGTCACGTTGCGCCATTCGCCGGGCGAGATCATCTTGCGATGCACGAAGCGGACCGAATGCAGCGGCCCCTCGATCGCGTCCTGCCAGAACTCGATGAACTCGAAGAGCTTGGGGTAATCGGGGGCGAGATCATACTCCTGCCAGACAAAGGTGTTCAGGACGCTGCGGTAATCGGGCATCCGGTAGATCATCTCCGCCGTGGTCAGCCCGTATCCCTTCAGCAGCAACTCGGTCTCGGTTTCGCGCATGGGGCACCTCTCATGTTGCCTCTTCCACGGCTCCAGAGTGCCCGCGATTTCCTAAAAATCAATGAAAAGAGTATGTTGGCAGTTGCGCGCGCTGGCTGCCAGACACAGCGGGCTTCCGGCATTGCACCCCATATCCGGGCCACGTATACTGCGCCACAACAAGATATAGAGCGTCCGAGACAGACAGGCCGAGCACGTGAGCGATACGCCCGAACCCCCTGAAAACGATACGGAATCCGGCCCCGAGCGGGTGCCCTACCACGGGCCCTCGATCGACATCTCGGCCGAGATGAAGACCTCGTTCATCGACTACGCGATGAGCGTCATCATCTCGCGCGCGATCCCGGACCTGCGCGACGGGCTGAAGCCGGTGCATCGCCGCATCCTGTTCGCCATGCACGAGACGGGCAACACCCACGAGAAGCCCTATCGCAAATCCGCCCGCCCCGTGGGCGACGTGATGGGCCAGTATCACCCGCATGGCGACTCGGCCATTTACGACGCGCTGGTGCGCATGGCGCAGCCGTTCTCCATGTCGCTGCCGCTGCTCGACGGTCAGGGCAACTTCGGCTCGATGGACGGGGACAACCCTGCAGCCATGCGCTACACCGAGGTGCGGATGGACGCGCCGGCGGCCTATCTGCTGGCCGATATCGACAAGGACACGGTCGATTTTCAGGACAATTACGACGGCAAGCAGCAAGAACCCACCGTCCTGCCCGCCCGCTTTCCCAACATGCTGGTCAATGGCGCGGGCGGCATTGCCGTCGGCATGGCCACCAACATCCCGCCGCACAACCTGGGCGAGGTGATCGACGCCTGCGAGGCGCTGATCAAGCAGCCCGATCTCAGCTCGGAAGCGCTGATCGAGTATATCCCCGCCCCCGATTTCCCGACCGGCGCGCTGATCCTTGGCCGCGCCGGCGCGCGCAAGGCGGACCTGGAGGGGCGCGGCAGCGTCATCATCCGCGCCAAGCCCCATGTCGCGGCGATCCGCACGGCGCGCGACGCCGTCGGGGTGGGCGAGATCCCCGACCAGGGGCACAAGGCCT
>JAOARA010000132.1 GCA_025211115.1 Roseicyclus sp.
CCGCGGCGCGGGGCGGGGGGGGGGGGGGGGCCCGCCCCCCCCCACCCGCCCCGCCCCCGTCCTCAGAACAGGCCTTCGATCAGGCCCGCCTCGTTCAACCGGATCGTCTCCGAGGCCGGAACCCGCGGCAGGCCCGGCATGGTCATGATCTCGCCGCAGATCACCACGACGAAGCCCGCCCCCGCCGAAAGCCGCACCTCTCGGATCGGCAGCGTATGCCCCTCGGGCGCGCCGCGCAGGTTCGGGTCGGTCGAGAAGGAATACTGCGTCTTGGCCATGCAGACCGGCAGATTGCCATAGCCCTGCGCTTCCCATTCCTTCAGCTGGTCGCGCACCTTCTTGTCCGCGATCACCTCCGAGGCGTGGTAGATCGACTTGGCGACGGTCTCGATCTTGCCGAACAGGCCCATGCCATCCTCGTAGAGCGGCGCGAAATTCGCGGTGCCGCTCTCTGCCATCTCGACGACCTTGTGCGCCAGCGCCTCGATGCCCGCGCCGCCCTCGGCCCAGTGCTTGCACAGGATCGCCTCGGTCCCGAGGCTTGCGACATACTCCTGCACGGCCGCGATCTCGGCCTCGGTGTCGCCCGCGAAATGGTTGATGCCGACCACAACCGGCACGCCGAATTTCTTCACGTTCTGGACGTGGCGGCCGAGGTTCGCGCAGCCCTTCTTGACCGCGTCCACGTTCTCGGCCCCGAGGTCGGCCTTGGCGACGCCGCCGTTCATCTTCATCGCGCGCACGGTCGCCACGATCACCACCGCGTCGGGCGCGAGACCCGCCTTGCGGCACTTGATGTTCATGAACTTCTCGGCGCCGAGGTCCGCGCCGAAGCCCGCTTCGGTCACGACGTAATCGGCCAGCTTCAGCGCGGTCTTCGTGGCGATGACCGAGTTGCAGCCATGCGCGATATTGGCGAACGGGCCACCGTGGACGAAGGCCGGGTTGTTCTCCAGCGTCTGCACCAGGTTGGGCTGCATCGCATCCTTCAGCAGAACGGTCATCGCACCGTCCGCCTTGATGTCGCGGCAATAGATCGGCGTCTTGTCACGGCGATAGGCGACGATCATGTCGCCCAGACGCCGCTCGAGATCGGCCAGGTCGGAGGCGAGACACAGGATCGCCATCACCTCGGAGGCGACCGTGATGTCGAAGCCGGTCTGCCGCGGGAAGCCGTTGGCCACACCGCCGAGCGAAGTCACGACATCGCGCAAGGCGCGGTCGTTCATGTCGAGCACACGCCGCCAGGTGACGCGGCGCTCGTCGATCTCCAGCTCGTTGCCCCAGTAGATGTGGTTGTCGATCATCGCCGACAGCAGGTTGTGCGCCGCGGTGATCGCGTGGAAATCGCCGGTGAAATGGAGGTTCATGTCCTCCATCGGCACGACCTGCGCGTAGCCGCCCCCCGCGGCCCCGCCCTTCATCCCGAAGTTCGGGCCGAGGCTTGCCTCGCGGATGCAGATCGCGGCCTTCTTGCCGATCCGGTTCAGACCGTCGCCCAGGCCGACCGTCGTGGTCGTCTTGCCCTCGCCCGCGGGCGTGGGGTTGATCGCGGTCACGAGGATCAGCTTGCCGTTCTCCCGCCCCTCGAGCGAATTGATGAACTCCTGCCCGACCTTGGCCTTGTCATGGCCGTAAGGCAGCAGCGCCTCGGTCGGAATGTCGAGTTTAGCGCCGATCTCCTGGATCGGCTTCTTCTGCGCCTCGCGGGCGATTTCGATGTCGGTCTTGAAGGCCATCTCGGGCGGGCTCCCTTTCCCTGTCGGGCATGTCGTCGGACTCGCCTATAACGGGCGCAAGGCCGTTTGCGAGGATCGTTTCCGACACATTCGCTAGCGCGCCCGTCAAGAACCGTTTCCGATGCGAAACACGCGGGCGCAAGCGCGCTCCGGGGGCGATTATCGGCGCGATCCATGATAGGCTCGTGCCACATACCCCCGAGCGGAGACCGGACAGATGGCGGAAAAGACGGATTTCGTGGCGCAGGCCAAGGCCCAGATGGACCAGTGGACGGCCGAGATGAAGAAGATGCAGGACAAGGTGATGGAGGCCAGCGCCCAAGGCCAGACCCAGATGATGCAGCATTGGGACGACATGAACGCCCAGCGCAAGAAGATCGAGGCCCAGATGGAAGAGCTGGGCCGCGCGAACATGGAGGCCGCGAAAGAGGTGCAGAAATCCATGGAGAGCGCCTGGAAGGAGATGGAGAAAACCATGGAGGCTGCCCGCAAGAAGATGATGGGCGGCTGAAGCTCCACCGGTAAATGTTGCTTCGTGATCAGGGGGTTGGCGGGCATCGCCCGGCCGCCCCCCTTTTTGCGTCGCTTCCGCGCCCTTACGTCGAAGGCATGTCCAACGCGGAAACAAGGAGGACAGCATGACGACGCAAGACGTGTATGTAGAACGGGCGAAGGCCCAGCTCGACAAGTGGAACGCCGAGATCCGCAAGATGCGGGCCGACATCAAGGAAGCGCAGGGCAAGGGCGAGGCCGAGCTCGAGCGCCAGCTCGATGAACTGAAAGAGCGCCGCGACGAGGCCGAAGGCCGCCTGCAGGAGATCGGCCGCGCCAGCGGGGCCGCCTGGCAGGACATGGTGGACGGCTTCGAAAAGGCGTGGCACGCGCTGGAAGACGGGATGCAGAAGGCGCGCAGCCGCTACGCGGAGAGCTGACGCGGCAGTCTTCCGACCGAACGAAAAACGCCCCGGCCGATTGGTCGGGGCGTTTCCGTTCCTGCCGAAGCGTGATCAGGCGGAGGGTTCCGGCTCCATCCCGCCGTCGTCGCCCGAGGGCTTGGACTTGGGCTTGAGCTTGGGGATCGCCGTGACCGACGGCGTTCCCCCCGAGGCCGAGCTGGTGTCGTCGTCGTCACCGCGGTTCAGCGGCTCGCCGTTGATCACCTTGCGGATCTCGGGGCCGGTCAGCGTTTCGTATTCCAGAAGCCCCTGCGCCAGACGCTCGAGGTCCTCGCGCTTTTCGGTCAGGATGCGCTTGGCGGTCTCGTAGCCTTCGTCGACCAGCGCCTTCACCTTGTCGTCGATGATCTTCTGCGTGGCCGCCGAATGGTTGGTGCCCCCGCCATACGAGCCAAGGTAGCTTTGCTGCTCGTTGGCGTAATCGACATAGCCCAGCTCTTCGGCATAGCCGAACTGCGTCACCATGGCCCGCGCGATCTTGGACACCTGCTGAATGTCCGAGGCCGCGCCCGAGGTGACCATCTCCTTGCCGAAGACCAGCTCTTCGGCCACGCGCCCGCCCATCGCCATGGCGATCTTGGAGGTATACTTGCGGTAGCTCACCGACAGCTGGTCGCGCTCGGGCAGCGACAGCACGAGGCCGAGCGCCCGGCCGCGCGGGATGATCGTGGCCTTGTGGATCGGGTCGTGGTCGGGAACGTTCAGGCCGACGATGGCGTGACCGGCCTCGTGATAGGCGGTCAGCTTCTTCTCGTCCTCGGTCATGACCATGGAGCGACGCTCGGCCCCCATCATGACCTTGTCCTTGGCGTTCTCGAAATCCTCCATCGTGACGAAGCGCCGGTTGACGCGGGCGGCCATCAGCGCCGCCTCGTTCACGAGGTTGGCAAGATCCGCGCCCGAAAAGCCCGGCGTGCCGCGCGCGATGATGCGCAGGTCGACATTCGGCCCCAGCGGCACCTTGCGGGCGTGAACGCCCAGGATGCGCTCGCGGCCCTTGATGTCGGGGTTGGGCACCTGCACCTGCCGGTCGAAGCGGCCGGGGCGCAGCAGCGCGGGGTCCAGCACGTCGGGGCGGTTGGTCGCGGCGATAATGATGATCCCCTCGTTCGCCTCGAACCCGTCCATCTCGACGAGGAGCTGGTTCAGCGTCTGCTCGCGCTCGTCGTTGCCGCCGCCGTAGCCCACGCCACGCGACCGGCCCACGGCGTCGATCTCGTCGATGAAGACGATACACGGCGCGGTCTTCTTGGCCTGTTCGAACATGTCGCGGACACGGGATGCACCCACGCCGACGAACATCTCGACGAAGTCGGAACCCGAGATGGTGAAGAAGGGCACGCCCGCCTCACCCGCGATGGCGCGGGCCAGCAGCGTTTTACCGGTGCCGGGCGGACCGACCAGCAGCGCGCCCTTGGGGATCTTGCCGCCCAGGCGGCTGAACTTTTGCGGGTTACGCAGGAACTCGACGATTTCCTCAAGCTCTTCCTTGGCCTCGTCGATGCCCGCGACATCGTCGAAGGTCACGCGGCCATGCTTCTCGGTCAAGAGCTTCGCCTTGGACTTGCCGAAGCCCATCGCGCCGCCGCGGCCGCCGCCCTGCATCCGGTTCATGAAGAAGATCCAGATGCCGATCAGCACCAGAACCGGCAGCCAGAGCGACAGCACCGAAAGGAAGCCCGACTGTTCCTGCGGGGTCGCCTCGATCCGCACACCGTTCTGCAACAGCGTCTCGGTGGTGTTGGCGTCACCCGGCGCGACGGTGCCGAAGGTGCCCTCGCCGGTCGTGAACTGCACGTTCTCGCCATCGAGCGTCGCGGACAGGACCTGCCCGCCTTCGACCTGGCTGATGAAATCCGAATAGGCCACACCGCGCTGCGCCATCTGGCTCTGCCCACCCGAGAACAGGTTGAAGAGCGCCAGGATCAACAGGAACAGGATGACCCAGAATGCGACGTTTCTCGCGTTTCCCAAGGGAGTTCTCCTTACACTCGGGGCGGGAATGTCACCGCCCCCGGTTGCCTTGAAAGATAGACATGCGGCCCCGGACTTCAATGCGTATTCAGGGATGCGGCAGAATGGGGCGGCCCGCCTGCTCGAGCCGGATCGCCGCCGCGGGGCCGACACCCAGCGGGGCGCAGGCGACAAGGCGGTCCCCCTCGAACAGGGCGGGCCAGGACCAGGCCGCGCGGGCGGGCACGGTCAACGCCTTGTTTTCAGGGCGTTGCGCCCATCCCTCCGGTCCGAGCGCGCGCAGCGGCAGCCCCTCGCCCACCACGTCGCCCAGACGCCAGCGCCCGTCCCACAGCAGGCCGGGCCGCGCTTCGGCCTCCTGCCCTGCAAGGGCGGCAAATTCGCGCGCCAGCCGGATATGCCCCGCCTTGACGGTCAGATCGACGCCATGCAGCGTGCCCCCCGCGCCGCCGAGCGCCCGGTCGAGCAGCGCCTCGAGCGCCTGCGCGCGCGGGCGGTAGGGGGCGCTTGCCACGCGTTGCAGCGCCGCGGCCAGCAGCCTCATCTGCGTATCGCGCTCCACCACGGCCAGCCCGTCGCGGTCGATCAGCAGATCGCCGGTCGGCGCGCCGTTCACCGCTTCGGGGGTGACGATGCGGGCGGCCACATCCGCCGCGCGGGCCTCCAGCGCCTCGGCGGCGCGCGCCATGCGCCCGGCGGTCTGCGCCAGTGCCGCGCGGTCCAGCCCGAGCGCCGCCATCGCCTGCCGCATCCGCACCCGGTCGAAGCGGGCATCCTCGTTCGACGGATCGTCGACATAGGGCAGCCGCAGCGTGTCCGCGTAGTGGCGCAGCTCCGCCCGGCTTTCGTCCAGCAGGGGCCGGACCAGCCACCAGCCGCCGCGGTCGTCGGGAACGTGGCGCCGGGCCGCCATCGCGGCCAACCCCTCCACCCCCGAGCCGCGCAGAAGGCGCATCAGCACCGTCTCGGCCTGGTCATCCTGCGTATGCGCAAAGAGAACGTGGCGCAGCTCGCCACGCCAATCGCCGATCAGCGCCCGCCGCGCCCGGCGCGCCGCGTCCTGCAGGTTGCCGGTTCCGTCCCATTGCCAGCGCAGAGTGTCATGCGCGTGGCCAAGCGCGCGGCATTCCGTGGCCACCATCGCGGCCTCGGCGGCCGCCTCGGGACGAAGCCCGTGATCGACCGTCACGACGTGCAGCCCAACGCCCATCACCCGCGCCCAGCCATGGGCCAGCGCCAGCGTCGCCATGCTGTCACCGCCACCCGAGACGGCAAGCCCGAGCGCCGGGGGGAAATCGGGGCCGAGAAGCGCGCCCATCCGGGCGGCGAAGCGCGCCTCGAGGCTGTCCTCGCTCACCGGATCAGAAGCACCCGAGACGCAGG
>JAOARA010000133.1 GCA_025211115.1 Roseicyclus sp.
CTGGTCGGGGCCGACGAAATGCATCTTGCCCGACAGGCCCGTGTAATAGCCCGCCCGCCGCAGGTGGTGCGCGTAGGTCGGAATGGAGGAGGCGAACTCGGCCGCGTTGTCATAGACGCCGGTGCGCGAGGGCAACTGGCCGGACATGAAGCTGGCGCGGCCCGGCGCGCAGAGGGGCGAGGCTGTGTAGGCATTGGCGAAGCGCGTCGACCGGTCGGCCAGCGCGCGCAGGTTCGGCGCGTGCAGCCAGTCGACCGGGCCGTCGGGGAACAGCGTCCCGTTCAGCTGGTCGACCATCACGATCAGGATGTTGGGCCGGGTCATTGCGTGTCTCCGAGGGCAAGGTCGAGATACCGCTCGACCGTGGCGATGGCGGCGGCGGCGTCGGGCGGCCCGGCCTCGGCCAGGGCATGACGGATGTAGAGCCCGTCGATCAGCGCGGCGGCGGTCCGCGCGACGACCGCGGGATCGGCGCAGAGCGGGCGCAGCGCATGGATCAGGTTCGAGGCGAGGCGGTGTTGGTAGACGCGCAGAAGGCGCGCGGCCTGTGGGTTGGTCTGGGCCAGAACGTAGAAGTTCAGCCAGGCCGCCACCACCTCGGCGCGGAAGTTCTGGCCGCCGAAACTGGCGCGCACGATGGCCGCCAGCCGGTCGCGCGGCCCGCTCGCCATGACAAGCTCGCGCCGCGCCTCGGCCCCGAAATCCGTCAGAATCGCCCGCATCGCGGCAAGGAACAGCTCGTCCTTGGAGCCGAAGTAATGGTGCGCCAGCGCGCTCGAGACCCCCGCGGCCTTGGCGATCTGGCCCACGGTCACGTCAAGAGAGCCCCTGCGCCCGATCTCTCCGATCGTGGCGTTGACAAGCGCGTCCTTGCGCAGTGCCATCATGCCCGTGCGCGGCATTGTTTCCCCTAACCCGGTTGCAGAGTCGCAAGACACATGATTTTAATTGACTGGTCAATCAACAAAACGACCGAAACAGGGAGAGACCGACATGACCTTCATCACCCGCACTGCCACCAGCGCGCTTGCGCTGGGCCTGATGGCGGGCACGGCCATGGCCGATGCCCATGCCGATTGCGCGACCGTCACCTTCTCGGACGTCGGCTGGACCGACATCACCGCGACGACCGCGGCCACCACCGTGGTGCTCGAGGCGCTGGGCTACGAGACCGAGGTGCGCGTGCTGTCCGTGCCCGTCACCTACACCTCGCTGGCAAGCGGGGATCTGGACGTGTTCCTCGGCAACTGGATGCCGACGATGGAGGGCGACATCGCCCCCTACCGCGACGCGGGCACCGTCGACACCGTGCGCGCCAACCTGACCGGTGCAAAATACACGCTGGCCACCAACGCGGCGGGTGCCGCGATGGGCATCGGTGATTTCGCCGATATCGCGGGCGCGGCTGACGCGCTGGACGAAAGCATCTACGGCATCGAGCCGGGCAATGACGGCAATCGCCTGATCATGGACATGATCGCGGCGGACGCCTTCGGCCTCGGCGGGGCCGAGTTCGAGGTGGTCGAAAGCTCGGAACAGGGGATGCTGGCGCAGGTCGCCCGCGCCTCCGACCGGGACGAGCCCATCGTCTTCCTCGCGTGGGAGCCGCACCCGATGAACGCGAATTTCGACCTGACCTACCTGACGGGCGGTGACGACTGGTTCGGCCCCGACCTCGGCGGTGCGACGGTCTACACCAACACCCGCGCGGGCTATATCGAGGCCTGCCCGAATGTCGGCGCGTTCCTCAACAATCTCGAGTTCACGCTGGCCATGGAAAACGAGATCATGGGCGCGATCCTGAACGACGGCGAAGACCCGCGCGACGCGGCGACGGCCTGGATGGCGGCCAACACCGATGTCGTCATGGGCTGGCTCGACGGCGTGACCACCATCGACGGCGGCGACGCCGCGGCGGCGGTCTCCTCCGCGCTCGAGATGTGATCGGCTGATCGCCAACCGACCGGCGGCGCGTGCATCTGCGCGCGCCGCCACATTGTATGACGAGGACGCCGCCGATGCTGAGATGGCTGACCGAGTGTGACGAGGGCTGGCCCGAGGGGCTTGGCCCGCTTGGCGCGCTCTCCGAATGCAAACTGCGCATCGACGATGCCGCCGAGGGCGGGTTCGACTGGTTGCAGGACAACCTCTCGGGCGTCTTCGACGCCATGGCAGCGGCGCTCGAGGTGCTGATCGAGGCGATCCTTGCCCTGCTGCAGGAGCCGCCCAACACCGGCTGGATCTGGGACCTGCGCCGGTCCGAGGTCACCTATCTCTACCCCGAGGCGCTGCATCCGATCCTGATCACCGCGATTTTTGCCGCGCTGGCGTGGTGGCTGCACCGCGGCTGGAAGATGCCGGCGATGATCGCTGCGGGGCTTCTGTTCATCATCAACCAGGGCTACTGGGAAGAGACGACCGAAAGCCTGACGCTGGTCCTGTCGGCCTGCGTGGTCTGCATGGGCGTGGGCGTGCCCATCGGCATCGCCGCCGCCCACCGGCCCCGGCTTTATGCCGCGATGCGGCCGGTGCTGGACCTGATGCAGACGCTGCCGACCTTCGTCTACCTGATCCCGGCCATCGTCTTCTTCGGAATCGGCATGGTGCCCGGCCTGATCGCCACGGTGATCTTCGTCCTGCCCGCGCCGATCCGGCTGACGCACCTGGGGATTTCTTCCACGCCCACAGCACTTCTGGAAGCCGCCGACGCCTTCGGCGCCACGCCCGGCCAGAAGCTGTGGAAGGTGGAACTGCCCTATGCCACGCCGCAGATCATGGCGGGGCTGAACCAGACCATCATGCTGTCGCTCTCCATGGTCGTGATCGCGGCGCTTGTGGGCGCTGATGGCCTCGGCGTGCCGGTGGTGCGCGCGCTGAACCAGGTCAACACCGGCCTCGGCTTCGAGGCGGGGCTGATCATCGTGGTCGTGGCGATCCTGCTCGACCGTGTTCTGAGGGTGCAACGCCGATGACAACCGCCGTCCGTTTCCACGAGGTCTGCATCATGTTCGGCGACGCGCCCGCGCCCGCGCTGGCCCGCGCCGACGAGGGGGCGACCCGCGCCGAGATCCAGGCCGCCACCGGGCAGGTGCTGGGGGTCCACGACTGCAGCCTCGAGGTCGAGGAGGGCGAGATCCTCGTCCTCATGGGCCTGTCGGGCTCGGGCAAATCCACGCTCTTGCGCGCGGTGAACGCGCTGAACCCGGTGGTGCGCGGCCATGTCGAGCTGCGCACCGAGGGCGAGATGGTGAATGTCACCGCCGCCCGCGGGGCCGCGTTGCGCAGGCTCAGGCAGACAAGCGTGGCGATGGTGTTCCAGCAATTCGGCCTGCTGCCCTGGCGGACGGTGCGCGAGAACGTGGGGCTTGGGCTGGAACTGGCCGGGCAGGGGGCCGAGCAGCGCACCGCCGCGGTCGACCGGCAGCTCGAGCTGGTGGGGCTGACAGACTGGGCCGAGCGCAAGGTCGGCGAGCTGTCGGGCGGCATGCAGCAGCGCGTGGGCCTTGCCCGCGCCTTTGCGACCGACGCGCCCATCCTTTTGATGGACGAGCCTTTCTCGGCGCTCGACCCGCTGATCCGCACGCATCTTCAGGACGAGCTACTCGACCTGCAAAGCCGGCTGAAGCGCACCATCATCTTCGTGAGCCACGACCTCGACGAGGCGTTCAAGATCGGCAACCGCATCGCCATCATGGAGGGGGGGCGCATCGTGCAATGCGGCACCCCGCGCGAGATCTTCTCGCACCCTGCGAATGACTACGTGGCCGAGTTCGTGGCCAACATGAACCCCTTGGGCGTGTTGACCGCGCGGGACGTGATGCAGCCCGTGGCGGGCGACGGCGCGCGGATCGCGGTGGAAACCTCGGTGCGCGACATCCTGAAACGCTTCGCCGAAAGCCCCGCGCCCCTTGCGGTGGAAGAGGGCGGCGAGGTGATCGGCATGGTCACACCCGACAGCGTGACCGCCCGACTGGGGGCCTGAGGCGCGGCTACCGACCGGTGTTCAGCCCGGCGAACCTGCCCCCGTCGCGCGCCATGCGGTGCAGGATCTCGGGCACCTGCCATCCCCCCGTCGGGTCGTCCTGCGCAAGGCGCGCGATCCGCGCCACCAGCGCGTCCGCGCCGATCTCGTCGGCCCTGTGCATCGGCCCGCCCTTCCAGCGCGGGAAGCCGTAGCCGAACAGGAACACCGCGTCGATGTCGATGGGGCGCCGCGCGATGCCCTCTTCGACGACGCGGGCGGCCTCGGCGATCATGGCGGTCTCGTAACGCGTGATGATCGCGTCGGCGTCCAGAGCGCGCGGCGTGATCCCCTCGGCCTGCTGTATCTCGCGCAGAAGGCCGGGAAGCGCCGGGTTGGGCACGGGCGTGTCGCCCGAATGGTCATACCAGCCGCGCCCGGTCTTGCGGCCGAGCCATCCCGCCTCGCACAGCCGGTCGGCCAGCGCGCCATGGTAGCGCAAGGCCGGATCGCGGGTCGCGGCCTGCCGCTTGCGCGCGGCCCAGCCGATGTCGAGCCCGGCAAGGTCGCCCATCTCGAACGGGCCCATGGCGAAGCCATAGCCGCGCACCGCGGCGTCGATCACGTCGATTGGCGTGCCGTCCAGCGCCATGAGGTCGGCCGCCCGGCGGTAGGCCGACATGATCCGGTTGCCGATGAACCCGTCGCAAACGCCCGAGCGCACCGCGATCTTCTTCAGCCGCTTGGCCAGCGCAAAGCCCGTCGCCACGACCTCGGGCGCGGTCGCGTCGGCCACGACCACCTCGACCAGCCGCATCACATGCGCAGGCGAGAAGAAATGCAGGCCAAGGAAATTCCGAGGGTCCGCAAGGGCTTCGGCCATGACGTTCAGGTCGAGATAGGAGGTGTTCGTGGCGATGACCGCGCCGGGGCAGACCGTTTCGATCCCGCGCAGCGTGGCGGTCTTGACGTCCATCTCCTCGAAGACCGCCTCGATCACCAGGTCGCAGCCCGCCAGCGCGTCCAGCGTGGTCGCGGTGGCCAGTCGGATCGCGCCGCGGGCGGCGGGCGTCATCTTCCCGCGGCTCACCGCCCCGTCGAGATTGCGCGCGACCGCGGCTGCGCCGCGCTCCAGCGCCTCGGGCGCGCTGTCGACCAGAACCACGGGCTCGCCCGCCAGCAGGCAGGCGGTGGCGATGCCCGCGCCCATCGTGCCCGCGCCCACCACGCCGATGCGCGTCACCGGGCGGGGTGTCGCC
>JAOARA010000134.1 GCA_025211115.1 Roseicyclus sp.
CGCTTGTCGTGAACGACCCGTTCTGGGTGCGCAACTCGCCCGAGAAGCTGCTGGTGCTCGATTTCCCCGAGCTCACGCCGCCCACGACCATCGCGCGCGACCTCTCGGTCTTGCGCGCCTTCAAGGAAAAGCATGGCGACATCATCCTGAAGCCGCTTTACGGCAACGGCGGCGCGGGCGTGTTCCGCCTGCCGGAAAGCGACCGGAACCTGAACTCGCTGCACGAGCTGTTCACCGGCATGAACCGCGAGCCGTTGATCGCGCAGAAGTTCTTGCCGGACGTGGCGGCGGGCGACAAGCGCGTGATCCTCGTCGATGGCGAACCGGTGGGCGCGATCAACCGGGTGCCTGCCGAGGGCGAGACCCGCTCGAACATGCATGTCGGCGGCCGCGCCGAAAAGATCGGCTTGACCGAGCGCGAGCGCGAGATCTGCGCGGCGATCGGCCCGCGCCTGCGCGAGATGGGGCAGGTCTTCGTCGGCATCGACGTGATCGGCGGCTGGCTGCCCGAGATCAACGTGACCTCGCCCACCGGCATCCAGGAGCTGGAGCGGTTCGACGGGATCAACGTGGCGGAAAAGATCTGGGAGGCGATCGAGGCGAAGCTTTGACGCCACCGTCGCTGGACCGCGACACGGAAGGCCCGTCGCGGGACCGCGACATTGGAGGGCGGTCGCGGGACCGCGACCGAAGGGTTCGACCTATGTGCCGGCCTGCGGTCCGGGGCGGCGGAAAACTGCAGTTTTCCGCGCCGGAAACCTCGAGGTTTCCGCGTCCCTACCCGGACTTCGTCCCGATCAGTCGGTACCCGAGCGCCTCGGCCACATGGGGTTGGCCGACGGTGTCGTCCCCCTCGAGATCGGCGATGGTCCGCGCCAGTCGCAGGATGCGATGATAGCCGCGCGCGGTCAGCTTGAACCGGTCCGCGGCTTTCAGCAGGAACGCCTTGCCGGCCTCGTCCGGCGTGGCGATCGTGTCCAGCAACGCCCCCTCGGCATCGGCATTCACCCGCGCAGCCGAACCGAGCGCGGCGAAACGCGCGGCCTGAACCTCGCGCGCGGCGCGCACGCGGTCGGCGATGTCGGTGCTTTTCTCGCCATTGGCGGGCAGGTCGAGGTCGGCATAGGCCACCGGCGGCACCTCGAGCCGCAGGTCGAAGCGGTCCATCAGCGGGCCCGAGATACGGCCCATGTAATCTTCGCCGCAAAGCGGCGCGCGCCCGCAGGCCTGGCCTGCATCGTAGAGCTGGCCGCAGCGGCAGGGGTTGGCGGCGGCGATCAGCAGGAAGCGGCAGGGATAGGTGACATGGGCATTGGCGCGGGCGACGACCACGTCGCCCGTCTCGATCGGCTGGCGCAGGGTTTCCAGCACGGCGCGCGGGTATTCCGGGAACTCGTCGAGGAAGAGCACCCCGTTATGTGCCAGGCTGATCTCCCCCGGCTTCGCGCCACGCCCGCCCCCCACGATGGCCGCCATGGAGGCCGTGTGATGCGGCGCGCGATAGGGGCGCGTGCGCGAGATGCCGCCCTCGTCGAGCAGCCCGGCGAGCGAGTGGATCATCGAGGTTTCAAGCGCCTCGGGTGCCGAAAGCGGGGGCAGGATGCCGGGCACGCGGGCGGCCAGCATCGACTTGCCCGAGCCGGGGCTTCCGACCATCAGCAGGTGATGCCGACCCGCCGCGGCGATCTCGATGGCGCGTTTCGCGCGTTCCTGTCCCCGCACCTCGGAGAGGCATTTGAGATGCGCCTCTTCGCGCACCTCGCCCGGTCGGGCGGGATCGAGCGGGTGGCGGTCGGTCAGATGCGCGATCAACTCGGCAAGGCTGCGCGCAGCGAAAACGGGCGTGGCCCCGACCCAGGCGGCCTCGGCCCCGCAGCCTTGCGGGCAGTAGAGCACGCGCCCGTCCTCGCCCGCGGCAAGCGCGGTGGGCAGGGCGCCGATGACGGCGACCAGCGTGCCGTCGAGCGACAGCTCGCCCAGCGCCATGGCGCTTTCCACCTTGTCGCGCGGCACGATGTCGAGGGCCGCCAGGAGCGCCAGCGCGATCGGCAGGTCGAAATGCGAGCCTTCCTTGGGCAGGTCGGCGGGTGACAGGTTCACCGTGATCCGCTTGGAGGGCAGCGCGATGGCCATCGCCGACAGCGCGGTGCGCACCCGCTCGCGCGCCTCGGACACGGCCTTGTCGGGCAGGCCCACCACCGCGAAGGCGGGCACGCCGGGGGTGACGGCGCATTGCACCTCGACGCGGCGCGCCTCGAGCCCCTCGAAGGCGACGGTGTGGATGCGGGCGAGGTTTTCGGGGCGCATGGCGTCGAACATGGTTAACGCCTACGCGAGAGGCGTTAGCAAATCGTAAACGCCGGGGGGCGGTCACGCCTCGGGCGCGGCCATCGGAAATGGTCGGCGCGGCAAGCCCATCTCGTAGGTCGGTTGCTCCGGGCCTTCCACCTCGCCCATCGCACGCCAGCGCCGCAGCGGCCCGTGCGACAGATGCGCGTCGACATAGGCGCGGGCCCGGTCCGAGACGGGCAGGGCGCAGCCTGCGATGCGCATCGCCACCGGCGCGAAGAAGGCATCGGCCACCGTGTAGTCGCCGAACAGGAACGGGCCGTCCGAGCGGTCGAGCGCGGCGGTCCAGAGCGCCTCGATCCGGGCGAGGTCGGCCAGAACGGCCTCGGGGGGCGTGAAGCCCTCCCATGCCGTGCGCAGGTTCATCGGGCAGGCGCCGCGCAGCGCGGTGAAGCCGGAATGCATCTCGGCGATCATGGATTGCGCCATGGCGCGGTCCACCGGATCCGCGGGCAGAAGGCCGCGGTCGGGAAAGGCCTCGGCCAGGTGCCAGCCGATGGCGAGGCTGTCGCGCAGAAGGCTGCCTTGGGGCGTCTTCAGCGCGGGCACGGTGCGCACCAGCGGCGCGAAGCGCGCCAAGTCCGTGGCGAAGGCGGGGCGGTAGAGGATCGTGGCCTCGACGCTCACCGGGATGTCGAAGACGGCGAAAGGCAGCCAGCCGCGCAGCGACCAGCTGGAATAGGAACGATCACCGATGAGAAGCGTATAGGTCATGCGCAGAGCAGCGCAGATGCCCGTGAAGGCGTCAATCACGCTTTCGTGATGCCCCCGATCAGCCGTCGAGATGTAGGGCCCCGAAATTTTCTGTCCAGAAAAGTGAACCGGATGCCGGGTCGCTGCGTAACCCTCATAGAACGCAGCTTGCAACTTGCGTCGGGACAACCAAACCGGGGGGTGCGACATGGCACTGGACATGGGTGGAGAATACAGCCTCAGCCGCCGCGCGATGCGGGCGGAACTGCTCGATGCGGAGACGGAACTGAAACTCGCTTACGCCTGGCGCGATCACCGCGATGAAGAGGCGCTTCATCGCCTTGTCACCGCCTACATGCGTCTTGCGATTTCCATGGCCGCCAAGTTCAAGCGCTACGGCGCGCCGATGAACGACCTGATCCAGGAGGCGGGGCTCGGCTTGATGAAGGCCGCCGACAAGTTCGACCCCGACCGCGGCGTGCGCTTCTCGACCTACGCGGTCTGGTGGATCAAGGCCTCGATCCAGGATTACGTGATGCGCAACTGGTCGATGGTGCGCACCGGGTCCACCTCGAGCCAGAAATCGCTGTTCTTCAACATGCGCCGTGTCCAGGCCCGGCTCGAGCGCGAGGCGATGGCCTCGGGTCAATCGCTCGACAAGCACCAGCTGCGCCAGATGATCGCCACCGAGGTCGGCGTGCCGCTGCATGACGTGGAGATGATGGAGGGGCGGCTGGCCGGCTCCGACTACTCGCTCAACGCGACGCAATCCGTCGATGACGAGGGGCGCGAGTGGATCGACGCGCTGGAGGACGATGCCGCGCAGGCCGCCGATATCGTCGAGGACAGCCACGACCGCGAACAGCTGCGCGACTGGCTGATCACCGCGATGCAGGCGCTCAACGACCGCGAACGCTTCATCGTGCGCGAGCGCAAGCTGCGCGACGAGCCGCGGACGCTGGAAAGCCTCGGCGCGGAGCTGGGCCTGTCGAAGGAGCGGGTCCGCCAGCTCGAGGCCGCCGCCTTCGCCAAGATGCGCAAGACGCTCGAGGCGCAGTCGAAGGAGGTCCGGTCATTCTTCGCCGCCTGATCCTCCACGCGCCGCTTGCGCTGCTGGCCGGTCTGTTCGTGCTGTCCGTCGCCACCACCTCGCCGGTGTCGACGGTCGGACCGGACGCCGCGCCCGAGGCCGCGCCGCTGCACATGACGCTCGCCTTCCTGCGCTGATCCCGTGCAGGTCGGCCGCTCAACCGCGTTCGCCGCGGCCCTTGCCTGTTCGGCCTGGGCCGCGGCGGCGCAGTCCACCTTGCCCGATATCCTTGCCGCCGCCGGTTCAGCCGAGGTGGTGATCCTGGGTGAGGTGCATGACAACCCCGCCCATCACGTCACGCAGGCCGAGGTGCTGGCCGGTCTCGCGCCATCGGCCATCGTCTTCGAGATGATCTCGGCCGAGGAGGCCGCGCGGATCACGCCGGAGCTGGCCGCCGATGCGCCGGCCCTCGCGCTGGCGCTGGACTGGGCCAATTCGGGCTGGCCCGATTTCACCTATTACGCGCCGCTCTTCGCCTTCGGGGCCGAGGTGCCGATCCTTGGCGCGGGCGTGGATCGTGCCGCCGCGCAGGGGGCCTTTGCCGAAGGGGCCGCCGCGGTCTTCGCGGGCGATGCGGCGCGCTTCGGTCTCGACAGGCCGCTGCCCGCCGATGAGCAGGCCAAGCGCGAGGCCGAGCAGATGGCGGCGCATTGCGATGCGCTGCCCGAGGATATCCTGCCGGGTTTCGTCGAGGCGCAGCGCCTGCGCGACGCGTCGCTTGCCGCGGCGGCGCTTGCCGCGCTCGAGGCGCATGGCCCGCCGGTTGCGGTCATCACCGGCAACGGCCATGCCCGCCGCGACCGCGGGGTGCCTGCGTTGCTCTCCGTGGCCGCGCCCGATGTCGCGGTCTTTACCCTCGGCCAGTTCGAGGCCCCGCCCGAGGGCGCGGTGCCCTTCGATCTCTGGACCCTTGCCGACCCGGTGGACCGGCCCGACCCCTGTGCCGCCTTCCGCTGAGGGCGGGGGCCGTCCGGGTTTATCCATTGCCCTCGGGGCGAGGCGGCCCTAACCTCCGCCCGCCTTGGGAAGGGACGGGCCATCATGCTGGCGGACAAGCGTATTCTCCTGATCATCGGCGGCGGGATCGCGGCCTTCAAGTCGCTCGACCTGATCCGCCGCCTGCGCGAGCAGGGCGCGACGGTGGTGCCGGTGCTGACGAAAGCGGGCGAGGAATTCGTCACGCCGCTCTCGGCCTCGGCCCTGGCCGCGCAGAAGGTCTACCGCGACCTCTTCGACCTGACGGACGAGGCCGAGATGGGCCATATCGAGTTGAGCCGCGCCGCCGACCTGGTCGTCGTGGCCCCCGCGACCGCCGACCTGATGGCGAAGATGGCCCATGGCCATGCCAATGACCTCGCCTCGACCCTGTTGATGGCGACCGACAAGCGGGTGCTGATCGCGCCCGCGATGAATGTGCGGATGTGGGAGCATCCGGCAACGCAACGTAATCTTACGACA
>JAOARA010000135.1 GCA_025211115.1 Roseicyclus sp.
CCCCCTGGCATGTGGCGCGGTGGCCGGGCGGGGGCGGCCCGCGCGCGCACCGCCCGCTGACCCACGGCGGCAGCCGGCGCCCCCCGCGGGGCTGGCCGCCCCCCCTACCAATCCCATTCCCATCGCGGTGATCGGCATTGCCCCAAGGGGCAGCGCCGTGGCACCCTTTCGGCCGGAGAGCACGTCATGTCTGACAGCCCAACCCCCGGTGGCCAGGATTACGAGGCCCGTCTGAAGGACAGCACCGCCGCCGTGGCCGAGTTCGACCACGCGCCGCGCGGCATGCTGGGCACGATCCAGCATGTGCTGCACGCCAATCCGACCTTCGTGCCGGTCATCGTGCTTGTCGCCTCCATCGCCGTCTTCGGCGTCATCGCGGGCGAACGCTTCTTCTCGCCCTTCAACCTGTCGCTCATCATGCAACAGGTCTCGATCATCGGCATCCTCGCCGCGGCGCAGACGCTGATCATCCTGACCGCGGGCATCGACCTGTCGGTCGCGGCGATCATGGTGCTGATCAGCGTGATCTCGGGCAAGCTCTCGGTCGAGCTGGGCGTGCCCGCGCCCGTCGCCATCGTGATCGGCTTCGTCTGCGGCATCGGCGCGGGCTACCTGAACGGCTGGCTGGTGACCAAGATCAAGCTGCCGCCCTTCATCGCCACGCTGGGCACCTGGAACGTGTTCTTCGCGCTGAACCTCTACCTGTCGGGCGCGCAATCCATCCGCGGCTCGGATATCGACGAGATGGCGCCGCTTCTGAAATTCTTCGGCCAGAGCATCGCCATAGGCTCGGCCCGGCTGACCTACGGCACGCTCCTGATGATCGCGATCTTCATCGCGCTGTGGTATATCCTCAACAAGACCGCATGGGGCCGCCATGTCTACATGATCGGCGACGACAAGGAGGCCGCCGAGCTTGCCGGCATCCGCACCGACCGCACGCTGAGGCAGGTCTACATGCTGGCCGGTTTCATCTGTGCGCTGGCGGCCTGGGCCTCCATCGGGCGGGTCGGCTCGATCTCGCCGCAAAGCTTCTACGAGGGGAACCTGGAAAGCATCACCGCCGTGGTGATCGGGGGCATCTCGCTTTTCGGCGGGCGCGGCTCGATCATGGGGGCGCTCTTCGGCGCGCTGATCGTGGGGGTCTTCCAGTCGGGCCTGCGGCTGGCCGGGGTGGACGTGCTCTGGCAGGTCTTCGCCATCGGCTGGCTCATCATCATCGCGGTCGCCATCGACCAATGGATCAGAAAGGTGTCGGCATGACTGAGCCCCTTCTCAAGGCCCGTGGCCTCGTCAAGCGCTACGGCCGCGTCACCGCGCTGGACCACGCCGATTTCGACCTGATGCCGGGCGAGATCCTGGCCGTGATCGGCGACAACGGCGCGGGCAAATCCTCGCTCATCAAGGCGATCTCGGGGGCGACCCTGCCCGACGAGGGCACCATCACCCTTGAGGGGCGCGAGGTCAGCTATGCCTCCCCCCTGCAGGCGCGCGAGGCTGGGATCGAATGCGTCTACCAGACGCTCGCCCTCAGCCCCGCCTTGTCGATCACCGACAACATGTTCTGCGGGCGCGAGCTGCGCAAACCGGGGATCATGGGCAAATGGTTCGGGATGCTGGACCAGAAGGCGATGGAGAAATTCGCCCGCGAGAAACTGTCGGACCTGGGCCTGATGACGATCCAGAACATCAACCAGGCGGTCGAGACGCTCTCGGGCGGTCAGCGGCAGGGTGTCGCCGTGGCCCGCGCGGCGGCGTTCGGCTCGAAGGTCATCATCCTCGACGAGCCGACGGCGGCGCTTGGCGTCAAGGAAAGCCGCAAGGTGCTGGACCTGATCCGCGACGTGCGGTCACGCGGCACGCCGGTGGTGCTGATCAGCCACAACATGCCCCATGTCTTCGAGGTGGCCGACCGCATCCACATCCACCGCCTCGGGCGGCGGCTTTGCGTGGTCGACCCCAAGTCGATCACCATGTCCGACGCGGTGGCGCTGATGACGGGCGCGATGACGCCCGACCAGCTCGCCGCCTGAGTCCCCGGAGGCCGCGCGCTCAACGATACCCGGCCCAGCCGCGGTCGTCGGTGAAGGGGCGCGCGGGCGTGATCCTTGCCTCGGCGAAGCCGTGCGGCAGATCGGTCAGCGGCTCCAGCGGGCGCGGCGAGGCCGCGATCACGATATTGCCCGTCCCGCCCGCGTTCAGCGGCCCCTGCACCGCGCGGACATTGGGGTAAAGCTCGGCCAGGATCGCATGGGTGCCCCGCGCCAGCGGGCCGTCCGGGCGGTCGATCAGGTTGACGTAGACCGGGCCGTCGACGATCCGCCGGACCTGCGCGAAGCTTTCCAGCGTCACCAGGTGCGCAGGCACCGAGGCCGAGGAGAAGGCATCCAGCACCGCCGCATCGAAGATCGCGTCCGCCTCGTTCAGATAGACCCGGCCATCGGCGTGGTGGATGCCCAGGCCGCCCGGCCGGGGCTGCGTGCCGGGGGCGGCCGCGTGGCCCGCCTCGGCAATCGTCGCGGCGGCCCAGGGCAGGTGGCGCTGCACCACCTCGGTGATCAGCGGGTCGATCTCGACCGCGAGCGCGGCGGCCTCGGGGCGCGCGGTCAAAAGCCGCGTGGGCAGCGTGTAGCCGCCGCCCCCGATGAACAGCACCGCGGGCGCAGGGCCGAGATCGGCCTGCATCCGGGCCCAGATCCACTCGGTATAGGGCAGGATCAGGCCCCGCCGCGGTGCGTCGGGATCGGGCCCGCGCGCGACCTCTTCGGCGGCCTGCTGGACCCCGTCGGAGTAGAGATGCACGGCGCGCCCCGTCCGCGCCACGTCGATGCAGGACAGCCCGGATTCGTAGCGGCACACCGGCCCGAGCGCGGCCGAGGCCGCCACGAGGGCCGCCACCGGCAGCAGGTGGGCCATGGAAGTGCGCTCTCCCCCGCCGCCGCCGCCCGCGCCGCGGTCCCGCAGGGCGGGCACGCAGAGCAGCACCAGCGCCGCGCAGGCCGCGAAAGTCGCCGCCGAGCCGATCAGCGGCAGCGCCACGAAACCCGCCAGCACCGCGCCCAGGATCGCCCCCAGCGAGCCCGCCGCCAGCACCATGCCCAGCGACGAGCCCTCGCGGCCCGGTCGCGCCTCGACGGCCAGCGTCGCCAGCAAGGGCGAGGGCGCGCTGATCAGGATCGAGGCCGGCAGGAAGGCGATCACCACCGACAGGAACATCCCGCCCGTGCCCCGCGCGCCAAGGGCATGGACCAGCCCCAGGATGGTCGGCGTCAGCGCCGCCAGCACCGCCGTGGCCACCAGCGCCGCGCGCATGCTGCGCAGGGCGCGGCCGCGCTCGCGCTCGGCGATGACGCCGCCGATGGCGTTGCCGATCGAGAAGCCCGCCAGAACGGTGGCGATCACCGCGGTCCAGGTCAGAAGCGACGCGCCGAAAAACGGCGCCAGCACGCGCCCCGCCGCGATCTCGTAGGTCAGGCCGGTGGCCGACAACACCACGATCAGCCCGATTGCCGTCCAGAAGCGCATTCCGGGCTCCCTGTTCTGGTTGGTCCATCCTCGCGCCGTGCAGATAATGCGCCGCGCCGCGAAGGCAGCCCGTCAGCGGTGAATATCGCCGGCACGCCGGGGGGCGGGCGGCGCGGCAGGGCGGGGCGCATGCCCGCATCAGTCGCGCGGCGGGTGCAGGGTGATGTCGTCGAGCACCACCTGCCAATACAGGTCATGCGAGATGCGCAGCGCGTCCACCGGCCCCCAGAAGAACAGCACATGGGCGGGGTGCAGCGTGCCCAGTGACAGCGCCAGCTCGGCCACCCGCTCGCCCCCGCGGTAGCCCGTCACCCGCGCGGCGGCCTGTTGCGCCTCGGGCCAGGCGACGCCCATGGACATGGAGGCCAGCTCGAACGGCCCCGTCCCCGTGATCCGCGCCGGATGCCCCGAGGAGGTGTAGACGCTGACCTCGCCCGAGGTCGTGGCGTTCACGTAGCCATAGCCGCGGTAATACAGCCGATGCGCGAGGATGAGGTTGTGAAACAGCAGCCCGGCGGGATGGGCGGGCAGCTCCTGCACGTCATTGGCCGTGATGATCCCCTCGAAATCGAGGTTGAGGGGCGTGCGCCCGCCGCTCTCGGCCGTCTCCCCCGCCCGCGCCGCGTCGATCGCGCTGGCGCTGAAACCGGCGACGACGCGCCGGAAGCCCGGCACGATCCGGGCCAGCTCTTGCGGGGTGTCGCCAGTGCTCAGCGACAGGACCAGCTCGGCCTCCGCCGACTCGGGCGGCACCGCGCAGATGCGCCGCTCCCCGTCCTGCCACGCCAGAGTGACCTGCCCCCGCTGCGTGCAATAGAGGGCGGCATCGGCGACCTCGGGCGGCAGATGCACCTCGACGACCGGCTGCACCGCGTATCCGAGAAAGCCGAAGGGCGGGTCGACCACCAGCCCCGAGGGGCTGCCCGGCAGCGCCCGCACCCGCGCGCTGCGCGGCTCGGGCGTGGTGCGCAGAAGCCCGCGCAGGCGCGGCGCGCGCGGCGTGATCCCGCCCGGCGCAGTGATCGCCTCGCCGGGCGTGCCCTCGGGCGAGAGCTGGAAATTGGCGAAGCCGTTGAGGTTGCTCGCGCGCGTGATCGGCCCGGCCTCGGTCTCCAGCGTGACGGGAACACCCGCGAGCGGGCGGTCGCCCGCATCGAAGACACCGTCGCCGTCGCGGTCGAGAAACACGAATTGCGAGATGTTCATCGGCTCCGCCTGCGCGGGCAGGGGGAGGGCAACGCCAAGGCACAGGGCAAGGCCGATACGCAGACGAAGGGGCATGGTGGTCCGTCGCATGACCGCACGGTCCTTTCGTGCTGCACGACGCGCGGGGGGCAGGGGGGAACGGGAAAGCGGCGAAGGGGATGCCCTCCGCCGCTCCGGGATATGTCCGATCCGGCGCGCGGCCCC
>JAOARA010000136.1 GCA_025211115.1 Roseicyclus sp.
AGGTCATCTCGAGCCCGTGCTTGCGCCCGATCTCGAAGTCGTCGTCGCCATGGCTGGGGGCGGTGTGGACAAAGCCCGTTCCCGCGTCGTCGGTGACGTGGTCGCCCGCGAAGAGCGGCACATCGTAATCCCATTCGCCCTGCGCCCCCTCGGCCCCACGAAGCGGGTGGGCGCAGGTCAGGGCCTCGAGTTCGACCGCGTCGATGGTGCGCAGGCGACGATACATCGACGGCTCAAGCCGCATCGCGCCCAGCGCCTCTTCGGCCAGCTTGTCGGCCAGAAGGTAGCGGTCGCCGATCCGCGCCCAGCATTCCTCGGGGCGGCCGGTGATCTCGTAGAGGCCGTAGGAGATGTCAGGCCCGAAGCAGATCGCGCGGTTCTGGGGCAGGGTCCAGGGGGTGGTCGTCCAGATGATGACGTCATGGTCCTTCAACGGTCCATCGGACGTGACCCTGAACGGCACCCAGACCGCATCCGTCTGGCGGTCGTGATACTCCACCTCGGCCTCGGCCAGCGCGGTCTTTTCCACGGGCGACCACATCACGGGCTTGGACCCCTGGTAGAGCGAGCCGTTCATCAGGAACTTCTGGAATTCCTCGGCGATCACGCGCTCGGCGTGGAAATCCATCGTCAGGTAGGGCTTGTCCCATGTCCCGGTCACGCCCAGCCGCTTGAACTCCTCGCGCTGGACATCGATCCAGCCCTCGGCGAAGCGGCGGCATTCCTGCCGGAAATCGACGACGTCGATCTTGTCCTTGTCCTGCCCCTTGGCGCGGTAGGCTTCCTCGATCTTCCACTCGATCGGCAGGCCGTGGCAGTCCCAGCCGGGGATGTAGCGCGCATCGCGCCCCGACATCTGCTGCGAGCGCACGACCATGTCCTTGAGGATCTTGTTCAGCGCGTGCCCGATGTGCAGGTTGCCGTGCGCGTAGGGAGGGCCGTCGTGCAGCGTGAAGGGCGGGCGGCCCTCGGCAGAGGCCTTTTCGCGCAAGCGGTCATAGACGCCGATCTTTTCCCAGCGGGCCAGCCAGTCGGGCTCGCGCTTGGGCAGGCCCGCGCGCATCGGGAACTCGGTCTTCGGAAGGTTCAGCGTGTCCTTGTAGTCCACGGACGTGGTTTCGGCGCACATGTCGGGCGCTCCTCATCTGTCGGGTCGTGTGGGGAATACGAGCGGCGGTGCGATAGCTCAAGCACCTTGTCCCGGCGGCTCAGTGTCTCAGAGCGCCGGGCCGGTAATTCGAATGACGATGGCGAACGGATGCGTCATGCCCCGCGGTATAGGCCGCGCGGGAAGGGCCGTAAAGCTCAATGCGCAAAGAGTGTTCCGACCCCGTAGGCCACCGCCGCCGCCAGCCCGCCGATCAGCAGCGTCTCAAGCCCCGACCGCCACCAGGGCGCCTCGGACCAGAGGCTTTTCGCCGCCCCGATGGCGAAGAACACGGCAAAGGTCATGATGGCCGCCAGCCGGAAGGCATCGGGCAGGCCGAAGACGAAGGGGATCAGCGGCACCGCCCCGGCCACCTGGAAGGCCCCGAAGGTGGCAAGGGCGGCGCGCATCGGGTGCGGCTCGACCGGGGCAAGGCCGTATTCGTCGGTCAGCATCAAAGACACCGCGGCCTCGCGGTCGGCGGCGATCTGGTCGGTCGCGGCCTCGAGCACGTCACCCTTCAGCCCCTTGAGGCGCAGGATCTCGCGGATCTCGCGGCGTTCGCCCTCGGGGTCGTCGGCAAGGTGTCGCCGCTCGACGCGGGCCAGCCTGCGCGTGTCGTCGCGCTCGGCCTTGGTGCCGGAATAGTTGCCGGCGGCCATGGAAAACCCGTCGGCCAGCAGGTTGGCGAGGCCCAGCGCAAGGATCACGCCGGTGGACAGACCCGCACCGGCGACGCCCGCCACGATGGCGAAGGTCGTCACCGCACCGTCGATGCCGCCGTATATCATGTCGCGCAAGTAGCCGCGGCCCGAGGGCGCGCCGATCCGCCGCTCGACCTCTGCCTGGCTGTGACCGTGTTCGCTTGACATGGCCCGAGGCTAGGCCGGGCCGCGCGCGCGCCGCCTTGCGCTGGATCAAGCCGCGGGCGGGGCCGGTGTTCCCACGCGCGCCGCCGCCCGGCTGACCGCGCGTTCCCGGAAGACGATGTAGAGGCCTGCGGCGATGGTCACGCAGATCCCCATCAGCGCGAGGCCGTTGGGAAACTCCGAGAAGATCAGCAAACCCACCAGCGTCGCCATGGGAATCTCGAGGTATTGCATCGGGGCCAGCGTCGCCGAGGGCGCGAAGCGCAGCGACCATGTCATCAGGAGATGCCCCAGCGATCCCGTCACCCCGAGCGCGATCAGCAACAGAACGGCGGTGCTGCCCTCCGGCGCGGTCCATCCCGTGAGCGGCGGCTCGCCCCCGATGGCGGGCAGCAGAAGCAGCGGCAGAAGGATCGGCAGGCCGATCAGGCCGGTCAGCCCCTGCAGGGCGATCGGGTCGATCTCCTTGGCGACCTGCCGGGTGACCAGCATGAAGAAGGCGAAGATCACGGCCACCCCCAGCGGCAACAGCGCGGGCCAGCCCACGGCGGCAAAGCTCGGCTGCATCACCATCAGCGTGCCGATGAAACCCACGACACAGGCACCCAGGCGGCGCGGCCCGACTTCCTCGTCCAGCACGAACTTGCCCAGCAGAAGCATGATGAAGGGCATCACGAAGGCGATGGCGACCGCATCGGCCAGCGGCAGGTAGCGCAGCGCGGTGAACATCATGCCGATACCGCAGATCTGCAGGAGCGTCCTCAGCGTGGCGAGCCGCACCACGCGCCCCGAGGGAAAGATCGCCGCCCCCCGCGCCATGGCGAAGGGCAGAAGCAGCCCCGCCTGTGCGATGAAGCGCACGAGGATCAGCTGCAGAAGCGGGAAATCCTCGCCCAGCAGCTTGGCCAGCGCGTCGGAGAAGGGGATCAGCACGCAGAAACCCAGCATCAGCAAGATGCCGAGAAGCGGGCGGTCGGCGTGGGGTTGGGCGATGGTGGCGGTCATGCCCCCGTTCTGCCCCTCTCCGCGCCGAATGTCACGGGGTGCCGGCGCGCAGCGCGCGCACCTCGGCCAAAAGCGCCGAGGCATCGGCATCCTCGATCCCCATCTCGGCCAGGTGCGCGACCGTGTTGGCGAGGTAGTCGTAGCTGGTTCCAAGGAACCCCGCGCCGGTCGCGGCATAGCGCACCTGCTCGGCGCGGGTGATGTCGGCGCGCATCAACGGGTCGTCGTGATCGGCGACAAAGGTCAGCGCCCGTGCCGCCGCGCCGTCGATCACCACGGGCACCCTGCGCGCATGATAGCCCGGCCCGATCATCTCGCGCCGGAACAGGATCTCGGTCTCGCGGTCCACGGTCGCGGCCGGGATGCGGAACACCAGCCCGTCGCAGCCCGCGCCCTCGTCCAGCGCCGCCATCAGGCCCGGCGCCTCCTCGGTGCCGCGCCCGCCGTAGACATCGACAAGGATGAACCGCCGCGCATGATGCGGGGCGTGCGCGCGGCGCACCTCGGTGAACTCCAGCGCCGGATCCCAGAGGAGCGAGCCATAGGCGAAGACCAGCAGGTCGCCCGAATGACCCGCCAACGCCTCGGCGCGCAGGGCCTCGCGGGTGGCGTCAGGGTAGTAGGGAAAGCGATCCTCGATCCCGCGCTCGGCCATGATCGCGCGCACCTTGTCGACGGTGATGTCGCGGAAGAAGGACTCCGCCGCCGGCTTGATCTTGCCGCGCAGGCCGGGGTGATGCCGAAACGGATCGCTCATGTCGCCCCCCCGAAGAGCCCCGTCAGCGCCCGGCGCACCAGCGCGGTGACACCCGGCTTCCTCCCCGCGCCGAAGGGCAAGGGGCGGCAGACCTCCATCGCGGCCACGCCGACGCGCGCCGTCAACGCGCCGTTCACCACGCCCTCGCCGAAGCGGCGGCTGACCTTGGACAGGACCGAGCCGCCCGCGACCGATCCGATCAGGTCGTCGCCGATGGCGACCGCCCCCGTCGCCACGAGATGCGTCAGCACCGCCCGCGTGAGCCGCCACGCCCCCAGCGTGCCCGACCGCCCGCCGTAGATCTCGGCGATGCGCCGGATCATGCGGATATTCGCCGTCAGTGCCGCCACCACGTCGGCCAGCGCCAGCGGCACCAGCGCGGTGGCCGTCGCCACCTGCCGCGCCGCGGCCTCCACCTCGATCCGGGCGGCGGCGTCGAGCGGGGCCATCAGCTCCGCCTCGGCAAGCGCCACGAGGTCCGCGGCGTCGAAGACCTCGCCCTGTCGCTTCGCCATCTCGGCGCGCCCCTGCGCCAGCTCCGCCCGCCCGCGGTAAAGCGCGTCGAGCCGCCCGGCCACGCGCCGCGCCGCGGGCAGGTCGCCTGCCGAGAGCGCATGCTCCGCCTCGCGCCGCAGGTCATCGAGCTTGCCCAGCCGCGAGAACGCCGCCAGCTCGCGCAGCGCGATCAGGATGAGCGTCACCAGCACAAGCCCCACCAGCCCCGCCGCGATCCACCCCAGAGCCGGGTTCGACGCCAACAGGCCGGTCACGAACTCCCACGCCGCCAGCGAGGCGACGAAGCCCACAAGCGCCACCAGCGCCCCCCAGAACACCCGCGCCAGCCGGTTCGGCCGCCGCGCGCCCAGCGTGGCCACCACCTGCATCGCCCGCCCCTCGGGCGGCGGCAGCGCCTCGGGCACCGGCGGCGCATCCTGCGGCCCCGCGCCCGGTGCGTCGTCCAGCTCGATCAGCACCGGGCCCTTGCGTGTCTCGCTCACAGCCTGTCCCCCAGAAGAAACTCCGCCGCGCGGTCCAGCCGGATATGCGGCGGCCCATCGCCCATCCGCAAGCTCAGCGGCGCAGGCGCAAAGCGCATCACCCCGAAATCGCCGTCCAGCCACCGCTCCGCCCCCTGTTTCGCGGGCGCGAGCAGCGCCGAAGGATCGGAGGGCAGGTCACCGGGATGCAGCGCCGCCTGCTTGCCGCTGTCCAGCAGCGTGCCCCGCACGAGGTCCAGCTCCGCACCGCTCACCATGCGCGTCTCCTCCACCGTGGCGCGCAGCGCGGCGATGGCCATGGCCTGCGTCTCGGCCCCCGCGAAATCCGCGCGGCGGCGGGCATCGGCCACCAA
>JAOARA010000137.1 GCA_025211115.1 Roseicyclus sp.
ACAGGCGCGGGACCAGCCCATGCGGGATGCATGATGCGGCTGACCGCTGAGCAAGCGCTCTATCTGGCGGGCGAGGGGCACACCCAGTAGAGCCAAACTGCGGCAGGTCCGAAGGGGAGAGCGGGCCTGTTCAGAAACAACGAGGGAGGAGCGCCGATGGCGCGGTTGAGAAGTCAGGTCCAGACCGGATCGGAAACTTACAAAACCAATCTGGCCGCCCATGAGGCGATGCTGGCCGAGGTGCGCGAAGCGGCTGAATGGGCTGCGGCGGGCGGCGGCGAGAAGGCTCGTGACCGGCATCTGAGCCGCGGCAAGATGCTGCCGCGCGATCGGGTCGGGGCGCTGCTGGATGCGGGGTCTCCTTTCCTCGAGATTGGCGCCATGGCGGCGCACGGGTTGTACGAGGGAGCCGCTCCTTGTGCGGGCGTCGTTGCGGGCATTGGACGCGTGCACGGGCGCGATGTCATGGTTGTCTGCAACGACGCCACCGTAAAGGGCGGGACCTATTACCCGATGACGGTCAAAAAGCACCTACGGGCCCAAGAGATCGCCGAGGAATGCAGGCTGCCTTGTGTCTATCTGGTGGATAGCGGCGGTGCGAACCTGCCCAATCAGGACGAGGTGTTTCCCGACCGCGATCACTTTGGCCGGATTTTCTATAATCAGGCGCGGATGAGCGCGAAGGGCATCCCGCAGATTGCCGTGGTGATGGGGTCGTGTACGGCGGGCGGGGCCTATGTGCCTGCGATGTCGGATGTGTCGATCATCGTCAAGGCGCAGGGAACGATTTTTCTGGCGGGGCCGCCCTTGGTGAAGGCCGCGACGGGCGAGGTGGTGAGTGCCGAGGACTTGGGCGGCGGCGATGTGCATACGCGGCTGTCCGGTGTTGCGGATTATCTGGCCGAGGATGATGCGCACGCTCTGGCTTTGGCACGGGAAGCTGTGCGGCATCTGAACTGCCCGCCTGCGGGGGCGGTGGATTGGGCTACGCCCGAGGAGCCCGCCTATGATCCAGACGAAATTCTGGGCGTGGTGCCCGGTGATCTGCGCACCCCTTATGACATTCGCGAGGTGATCGCGCGGGTGGTGGACGGCAGCCGCTTTGACGAGTTCAAGGCGCGGTTCGGGGAGACTTTGGTCACCGGCTTTGCCCATGTGGACGGGTGCCCTGTGGGGATCGTCGCCAACAATGGGGTGCTGTTTTCCGAGGCAGCGGTGAAGGGCGCGCATTTCATCGAACTGTGTTCGCAGCGGAAGATCCCCTTGGTGTTTTTGCAGAACATCACGGGGTTCATGGTGGGCCGGAAGTACGAGAACGAAGGGATCGCGCGGCACGGGGCCAAGATGGTCACGGCGGTGGCCAGCACCTCGGTGCCCAAGGTCACGATGCTGGTGGGCGGGTCCTTTGGTGCGGGGAACTACGGGATGGCCGGCCGGGCCTATCAACCGCGGTTCCTGTGGACGTGGCCCAACAGCCGGATTTCGGTGATGGGTGGGCCTCAGGCTGCTGGCGTTCTGGCAACAGTGAAACGGGATTCCATCGAGCGTGCTGGCGGAGCGTGGAGTGCCGAGGAGGAAGCGGCCTTCAAGCAGCCGACGCTGGAGATGTTCGAGCGGCAGAGCCATCCTTTGTACGCGACGGCGCGGCTGTGGGACGACGGGATTATTGATCCGCGCAAGACGCGGGCAGTGTTGTCCCTGAGCCTGCGGGCGGCGCTGAATGCGCCGATTGAAGAGACCAAATTCGGCGTGTTCCGCATGTGAGTGCGGGCGGGGGATGGGGGCGCTGCCCCCGCGCCAGAGGCGCTCCCCCGGGGTATTTTCGCCAAGAAAGAGCAGCGGCCGAGGGGAGAAGGTCATGTTTGACAGCGTGTTGATTGCGAACCGTGGAGAGATTGCCTGCCGTGTGGCGCGGACGGCGCGGGCGATGGGCTTGCGCGTGGTGGCGGTTTATTCCGATGCGGATCGGGATGCGGCCCATGTGGCCATGGCCGATGAGGCTGTGCGGATCGGGGGGAACGCGCCCGCGGACAGCTATTTGCGCGGTGACCGTATTATCGCGGCGGCCTTGGAGGCTGGCGCGGGGGCGATCCATCCCGGCTATGGTTTCCTGTCCGAGAATGCCGAGTTTGTGGAGGCTGTGGAGGCGGCTGGCTTGGTCTTTGTCGGGCCGACCGCTGGGGCCATTCGGGCGATGGGGTTAAAAGATGCGGCCAAGGCGCTGATGGCAGAGGCGGGGGTACCTGTGGTCCCCGGCTATCATGGGGCGGACCAGTCGGACGCGCTGCTCGCTGAGGAGGCCGCGCGGATCGGCTATCCGGTGTTGATCAAGGCGGTCGCTGGCGGCGGCGGTAAGGGGATGCGCTTGGTCGAGAGCGCCGAAGGGTTTGCCGACGGGTTGGCTAGTGCGCGGGCCGAGGCGCGGACGGCCTTTGGCAATGACGCGGTGCTGATCGAAAAGTTCGTGAGCAGTCCGCGGCACATCGAAGTGCAGGTGTTTGGTGACGGGGCCCAAGCAGTGCACCTGTTCGAGCGGGACTGTTCGCTGCAGCGGCGCCATCAGAAGGTCATCGAGGAGGCTCCTGCCCCCGGCATGACGGACGAGATGCGTGAGGCGATGGGCGCTGCTGCTGTGCGCGCCGCCAAGGCGATCGGGTATCGCGGGGCGGGCACGGTGGAGTTCATTGTGGACGGCTCGGACGGGCTGCGGCCCGATCGGTTCTGGTTCATGGAGATGAACAC
>JAOARA010000138.1 GCA_025211115.1 Roseicyclus sp.
GCTCGATGTTGCGCATCGACAACCACGGGAAGCGCTTGTTGCCCAGCACCGTGTCGGGGTCGGCATCCTTGACGATCTCGCGCAGCACGTCGCGCGACTTCGGCCCCGCGATGGCGAAGACGCCCCATTGCGTCGTGACATCGTGGATGTCGACATACCCGCCGCCCGCGGCCATGAAATCCTCGGCCGCCTTGACCAGGTAATCGGCGTCATAGGCCGTCCAGGCCCCTGCCGAGACGCAGTAATACTCGTTCTCGGCCAGCCGGACGAGCGTGTATTCCGTCCGCGTCGTGCCCGCGCTGGTCAGCGCATAGGTCAGGTTGATCCGGCCCACCTTGGGCAGCTTGTTGCAGGTGAAGGCGTCAAGGAAGGCCGTCGCCCCCGGCCCGCGGACAAGGTGCTTGGTAAAGGCCGTCGCGTCGATCAGGCCCACGCCCTCGCGGATCGCCTCGGCCTCGGCCTTGGCATGCTCCCACCAACCGCCGCGGCGGAAGCTGCGCGCGTCATGGTCGAAGTGTTCGGGCGCATCCGTGGGACCGTAGTAATTCGGCCGCTCCCAGCCGTTCACGCAGCCGAACTGCGCCCCCAGCGCCTTTTGCCGGTCATAGACGGGCGCGGTGCGCAGCGGGCGGCAGGCCTCGCGCTCCTCGTCGGGGTGGTGAAGGATGTAGACGTGTTCGTAGCATTCCTCGTTCTTGCGCGCGGCATATTCGGTCGTCATCCAGCTGCCGTAACGCTTCGGGTCGAGGGCGGCCATGTCGATCTCGGCCTCGCCCTCCACCATCATCTGCGCGAGGTAGTAGCCGGTGCCGCCCGCCGCGGTGATCCCGAAGGAAAAGCCCTCGGCCAGCCACATGTTGCGCAGCCCCGGCGCGGGGCCGTCCAGCGGGTTGCCATCGGGCGTGTAGCAGATCGGGCCGTTGTAATCGTCCTTCAGCCCCACCGTCTCCGAGGTCGGGATGCGGTGGATCATCGACATGTATTCCTCTTCGATCCGGTCGAGGTCGAGCGGGAAGAGGTCGGCGCGGAAACTGTCCGGCACGTCATATTCGAAACAGGCGGGCGCGTTCCGCTCGTAGGGCCCGAGGATCCAGCCCTTGCGCTCCTCGCGGACATACCACTTGGCGTCGGCATCGCGCAGCACCGGGTGCTCGGGGTTGCCTGCGGCGCGCCACTCGGCCAGCGCGGGGTCGGGCTCGGTCACGATATACTGGTGCTCGACCGGGATCGCGGGGATCTTGATCCCCAGAAGCCGCGCGGTGCGCTGGGCGTGGTTGCCGGTGGCGGTGACGACATGCTCGGCGGTGACGACGGCGGTCTCCTCGGACGGGACAAGGTTGCCGCCCTTCTCGACCATCTTCGTCAGGCTCACGCGCCACTCCGACCCGGTCCATTCGTAGCCGTCGACCTGCCACTTGCGCTCGATCACGACACCGCGCTGCCGCGCGCCCTTGGCCATCGCCATGGTGACATCGGCGGGGTTTATGTAGCCGTCGGTGGGGTGGTAGATCGCGCCCTTCAGGTCGTCGGTCCGAACCAGCGGCCAACGCGCCTTGATCTCGGCGGGGGTCATCCACTCGTAGGGGATGCCCACCGTCTCGGCGGTCGAGGCGTAGAGCATGTATTCATCCATGCGCGCATCGGTCTGCGCCATGCGCAGGTTGCCCACCACGGCAAAGCCCGCGTTCAGGCCGGTCTCTTCCTCGAGCGTCTTGTAGAACTTGACCGAGTAGTCGTGGATGTGGCTGGTCGCATAGCCCATGTTGAACAGCGGCAAGAGGCCCGCGGCATGCCAGGTCGAGCCGGAGGTCAGCTCGTCACGCTCCAGCAGCATGACATCCTCCCAGCCCGCGCGGGCGAGGTGATAGGCGATCGAGGTGCCGACGGCACCGCCGCCGACGACGAGGGCTTTGACATGTGTCTTCACGGTGGTCTCCATGGGCGTGCGGGCCCTGCGGGGCATGTGGGCAGAATCCTGACCCTACCTGCCCGAGACCTGCAGGCCGCGCCTCGCCCACCCGACGCTAAATCGCGCGAAAGCGACAAGGGCCCTTTCGCGCCCGGTCCCCGGCTTCATCTTGGCAGGTACAACTCCGGGGGGAGGCCGCAGGCCGGGGGGCAGAGCCCCCCCGAATTTTCGTATGAAAATTCGCCCCGCGCCGCGCCAGCGGCGCGCCCCCCTTCCTGCGAATTTTTCAAAATTCGCGCCAATGAAAAAGGCCCGCCACGGGGGCGGGCCTTTCCGATGCGCACAGGCAGGGATCAGTTCGGGATCTCGCCCGTCAGCCCCTCGACGTAGAAATCCATCCCCGCCAGCGTGCCGTCATCGGCGATCTCTCCCTCGGCCAGCCAGGCCGTGCCGTCCTGCCGGTTGATCGGGCCGGTGAACGGGTGGTATTCGCCCGCGCCGATGGCGTCGATCATCGCCTGGGCGCTTGCGCGCACCTCGGCCGGGATGGTCTCGGTCATCTCGCCGATCACGACCATGCCGGTGTCGATGCCTTCCCAGGTGTCGGCCTGTTCCCAGGTGCCTTCCATCGCCTCGCCGACGCGGCGGATGTAGTAGGGCGACCAGTTGTCGATGATCGAGGCCACGCGCGGCGCGGGCGCGAACTGGATCATGTCCGAAGCCTGGCCGAAGCTGATGATGCCCGCTTCCTGCGCGACGGCCTGCGGCGCGGTCGAATCCGTGTGCTGCATGATCACGTCGGCGCCCGCGTCGATCAGCGCCTGGGCGGCATCGGCTTCCACCGCCGGGTCGAACCAGGTGTAGGCCCAGACCACGCGGAACTCGACATCGGGGTTCACCTCGCGCGCGTGCAGGTAGGCCGAGTTGATGCCGCGGATCACTTCCGGGATCGGGAACGAGGCGATGTAGCCCACGATGTTGCTCTCGGTCATGTGGCCCGCGATATGGCCGATCACCGCGCGGCCCTCGTAGAAGCGGGCCGAGTAGGTCGAGACGTTCTCGGTGTCGCGCTGGTAGCCGGTGGCATGCTCGAAATAGACATCGGGGAACTGGGCGGCGACGGCATTGGTCGCAGGCCCGTAGCCGAAGGAGGTGGTGAAGATCATGTCCGCACCGTTCAGGATCATCTGCGTCATGACGCGTTCCGCGTCCGGGCCCTCGGGCACGTTCTCGACGAAGACGGTATCGACGGCGTCGCCGAAATGCTCTTCCACGGCGATGCGGCCCTGGTCGTGCTCGTAGGTCCAGCCGTAATCGCCCGGCGTGCCGATGTAGACGAAGCCGACGGTAAAGGGATCTTCCTGCGCCGCGGCGGGCAGGGCGAGGCCTGCGGCAAGCGCCGCGGAGGCGAGAAGTCTGGGCAGCAGTTTCATGTGTTATCCTCTCTGTTGGATGGGGTGGGTGCCGTCTGCGCGCCTGTCCCTCGGGCGCGCGTGTCAGGGTCGAGGTCGGGGCCGGGACCGCGGTCGCGCTGTTCTGGCGGGGCCTTCCCGGTGCCCGTTTCCGCCAGCGCCGCGGTGATCAGGCCCGCGGGCACGGCGATGATGCCGATGCCGATCAGCAGGATCACCCCGGTGAAGATGCGCCCGCCCGTCGTGATCGGGTAGACATCGCCATAGCCCACCGTCGTGAGCGTGGCCACCGCCCACCACAGGCTTGCGGGGATCGAGCCGAAGGCCGCCGGCTGGGCGGCATGTTCGAAATGATGGATGCCGACCGCCGCAAGGAACACCGCGAGGCAGGCAATGAAGAGAAAGATCAGGAACTCGGCCTTCACCCGGTCGAGGGCCAGCGCGATGCGGTCGAGCGCCCGGTTCGCCTTGAACAGCTTGAGGATGCGCAACAGCCTGAGCAGGCGCAGCATCCGCACCGTGACGAGATCGGGAAACAGGAACAGCAGCGCCGGCACGATGGCGATGAAATCCACCAGCCCCCAGAAACTGAACGCGTAGCGCAGAGGGTGCGCCGCGCAGGCAAGCCTGAGCAGGTATTCCACGGCGAAGACCGCCAGGATCACGATCTCGGCGGCAAAGAGCGCGGACCGCGCCGCCTGCGGCAGGCCCGGCAGCGTCTCGAGGCTGATGATCACGGCGGTCGCCACGATCAGCGCGTAGAGGGCCAGCGCCACGCCACGGCCCACCCGCGGGTGGGTCCCGTCGAGGATCTCGAGGATCTCGGCGCGCCGCATCCATCCCCCCCTCAACTCGACGCGTGGAAGATGCGGCCAAGCGCTGCAGGCGCGTTCATCGAGGCGCGCCTGCGGTCCGACGAGATGATGACCAGAACCACGATGGTCACGAGATAGGGCGAGGCATCCAGTAGAGCGACCGGCACCCCGACCTCGGCGGCCTGCAGGCGCAGCTGCAGCGCGGCGATCCCCCCGAAGAGCCAGGCCCCCAGCAGCACGCGCCAGGGCTTCCACGAGGCGAAGACGACCAGCGCCAGCGCGATCCAGCCGGCACCGGCGGTCATCCCCTCGATCCAGTTCTCGACCCGCACCACCGACAGGAACGCACCGCCCAGCCCCGCGCAGGCCCCGCCGAACAGGATGGCGAGAACCCGGATACGCACCACCTTGTAGCCGAGCGCATGGGCCGCGTCGTGGCTTTCGCCCACCGCGCGGAGGATCAGCCCCGCCCGCGTCCGCGTCAGCACCAGCCAGACCGCGACGACCAGCGCGATGGCCAGGTAGGTCACCAGGTCATGCGAGAACAGGATCGGCCCGATCACCTCGATCTCGCGGATCGCCTCGGGCAGGGGTTTGGCGACATCGGGAATCGGCTGGCCCGGATAGCCTACGCCCAGCAGCGCGGCGAGGCCGAGGCCGAAGAGCGTCAGCGCGAGGCCGGAGGCTACCTGGTTGGCCATCAGCACCTGCGTCAGCACCGCGAAGATCAGCGACAGCGCGGCCCCCCCGGCCATTCCCGCGCCAAAGGCCAGCGTGGGCGAGCCGCTTTCATGCGCCACGATGAAGCCGCAGACCGCGCCCATGATCATCATGCCCTCGACGCCGAGGTTCAGAAC
>JAOARA010000139.1 GCA_025211115.1 Roseicyclus sp.
CCCTTTTGTCGGCGCGCGAGGACGTGGCGCTGCCCCATGACTGTGTGGTCTTTGGGGAACTGTCGCTCTCGGGAGCACTCCGCCCGGTGTCTCAGGCGGAAAACCGGTTGAAAGAGGCGGCGAAACTTGGTTTTTCCAGCGCCATCGCGCCAGCCGGCTGCAAGATCGGCTCGGGCGGTGGTGTAAAGGTGCAGGCGATGGCGGATCTTCCCGCTTTCGTGGGTGAGGTCTTCGGCGCGGGATAGCGCGCGCGGGCAGAAACGGGTAAGGGCAGGCGCATGGAAGGTTTCACCCTCGTCGACGGCATCGTGGCCGGCGTGATCGTCATTTCGGCGATCCTCGCCTATGCCCGCGGCTTCGTGCGCGAGGCGCTGTCGATCGGCGGCTGGATCCTGGCGGCGGTCGTCGCCTTCATCTTCGCCCCCAACGCGCTGCCGCTGATCCGGGAAATTCCGTACCTCGGCGATTTCATCGGCGAAAGCTGCGAGCTTGGCATCATGGCCAGCTTCGCGGGCGTCTTTGCCGTGGCGCTGGTCGTGGTCTCGCTGTTCACGCCACTGTTCTCGACCGCCGTGCAACGCTCGGTGATCGGGGGGCTTGATGCCGGGCTTGGCTTCCTCTTCGGGGTGGCGCGTGGCGTGCTGCTCGTGGTGGTGGCGCTGATCGCCTATGACCGCGTGGTCGGCTCGGAGCCGGTGCCGATGGTCTCCGACAGCCGGTCGGCGCAGGTCTTCGCCCATGTGCAGGACCGCGTCGAGGCGCAGATCCCCGATGACGCGCCGGGCTGGATCCTGCAGCGCTACGAGCAGCTGACGGCGACCTGCACGGCCCCCGAATGACCGCGGGTGCGCCCGCGTGATCAGCGCCGCGGGCCAAGCACAAGCGACAGGCCCGCGACCAGCAGCACCACCGCGCCGCCCGCATAGGCCCAGAAGCCGAGGCGGATGAAATCCTCCAACAACGCCCAGCTGCGCGAGATGTCGCCGAAGTCCACCGGGAAGGGCAAGCCAAGGTCGCGGCGCAGATCCTCGGCCCGGATCACCGCGTCGCCCAGCACGACCAGCGGCGAGGCCCCCGCCAGCAGCGCAAGCAGGCCCGCGCCCGGCCCCCTGAGCGCCACGAGCGCCGCCAGCGCGGCCAGAGCGAAGCCGCCCAGGAACACCCAGACCTGCCACGAGGTATCGCTGCCAAGGGACATCATCCCCTCGCGCAGCAGCATCAGCGGTGAGACCTCGGGCCCGGCAAAGGGGGCCTCGAGCCAAGTCAGCACGAAGCCCGCCGCCATGGCGAGCCCGCCCAGAAAGATGATCGCACGCATGTGGCCCTTGCCCCTTTCATCCAGCCCGCGTGCAGGCTATCGGGGCACCGCGCGCCCGTCCACCGCGACCGCCGGCCACTAAACTGTGATCGTTTGATGACAGCGCGCGCGATAGGCCCTATGTCACCCCTGACGACGCTGCCCGGAGATTCGCCCAGCATGGATGCCCTCCCCCGTCACCCGTTCGACCCTCTCGATGACGACGACAAGCTGCGCGAGGAATGCGGCGTCTTCGGTGTCATCGGCGTGGCCGATGCGGCGAATTTCGTGGCCCTCGGCCTGCACGCGCTGCAACATCGCGGGCAGGAAGCCGGCGGGATCGTGACCCATCACCCCGAGCATGGCTTTTCCTCGGCCCGGCGCTTCGGCCTGGTGCGGGACAATTTCACCTCGGCCAGCATCATGGAGACGCTGCCGGGCGAGATCGGCATCGGCCATGTGCGCTATTCCACCGCCGGATCGAAGGGCGCGACGCAGATCCGCGACGTGCAGCCCTTCTTCGGCGAGTTCGCCATGGGCGGCGCCGCGATTGCCCATAACGGCAACATCGTGAACGCCGACGAGCTGCGCCGCGAGCTGATCGAGCGCGGCTCGATCTTCCAGTCGTCCTCTGACAGCGAATGCATCATTCACCTGATGGCCCGCTCGCTGCAGCGCACCATCCCCGAGCGGATGAAGGACGCGCTGCGCCGCGTCGAAGGCGCGTTTTCCGTTGTCGCCATGACGCGGACCAAGCTGATCGGCGTGCGCGACCCGCTTGGCGTGCGCCCGCTGGTGCTGGGGCGCGTGGGCGACGGCTATGCGCTCAGTTCCGAGACCTGTGCGCTCGACATCATCGGGGCCGAGTTCGTGCGCGAGATCGAGCCGGGCGAGATGGTGGTCATCTCGGGCGGCACGATCGAAAGCCACAAGCCCTTCGAGCAGAAACGCCCGCGCTTCTGCATCTTCGAGCATGTCTATTTCAGCCGCCCCGACAGCAGCATCGGCGGCCGCTCGGTCTACGAGACCCGCGAGGCCATCGGCCGCGAACTGGCCAAGGAAGCGCCGTTGGAGGCCGACCTGGTCTGCCCCGTGCCTGATTCAGGGACGCCCGCGGCCATCGGCTATTCGCTGGAAAGCGGCATCCCCTACGCGATGGGGATCATCCGCAACCAGTACATGGGCCGCACCTTCATCGAGCCGACCGAGCAGATCCGCAACATGGGCGTGCGGCTCAAGCTCAACGTCAACCGCGCGCTGATCAAGGGCAAGCGGGTGATCCTGGTCGATGACAGCGTCGTGCGCGGCACCACCAGCCGCAAGATCAAGGAGATGATCCTCGACGCCGGCGCGGCCGAGGTGCATTTCCGCATCGCCAGCCCGCCGACGGCCTGGCCCTGTTTCTACGGCGTCGACACGCCCGAGCGCGAAAAGCTGCTGGCCGCCACCATGTCCGAGGAAGAGATGCGCGGGCACCTTGGCGTGCAGTCGCTGAAGTTCATCTCGCTCGACGGGCTTTACCGCGCCGTTGGCGTGGCCGGTGGCCGCGATGCCCGGTCGCCCGCCTATTGCGACGCCTGTTTCTCGGGCGATTACCCGGTGCGGCCCACCGACCAGCTGGCGCGCGGCTTCAAACTGGCGGAACCCGCGGAATAATGCTGGGCCTTTTTCGCCGTGCGAAACAGCCGCGGGCGCTGCCCGAGGACGAGTTGGCCCGCCGCCTGCTTGCGCCCGGCTATCGCTGCGCCTGTTGCGACGAGGTGCTGGACGCCGCCAACGCGGTGCGGCTGCGCCCGATCGGCTGGCCCCATCCGCCCGCGCCCGAGCCCGAGGACGCGCTGGAGCGCAGCGGCGACGTGATCACCGAGCGGTACGCGCGGCGCGGCCGCGACATGCTGGTGCGCGCCCATCTGCCGATCCCGGTGCAGGGCACCGAGGGGCATGTCTTCCTGACGGTCTGGGCGAACCTGTCGCTGGGCGATTTCGCCCGCTTCCGCTCGGCGCAAGGGCGGGGCGATGCGGACCGGCTGGGCGACCTTTTCGCCTGGCTCTACAGCCGGGTTCCCGCCTCCACCGGACCGGTGCTGACCAAGGGGCTTCTCGTGCCGGTCTCGGAGGGCGGGATGCCGGTCTACTGGATCACCGACCCCAAGCACCCGCTTCATGCGGCGCAGCTGGACGGCGGGATGAGCGCGGGCGATATCCTTGCGCTCTACGAGGATCTCGGCGCCGCCGACCTGGTCGGCCACCTGCGGGCCTGACCCCATCATGTTCCAATGAAAAAGGCCGCCCGGTCGGGGCGGCCTTGTCGCGTGTATTCGGCGAGGATCAGGCGCGGCGCTTGCCCAGCGCGGCCCATGCGCCGGTAACGATCAGCGCGGCGATGACGGCCTTCAGCGCGTCGCCCAGCAGGAAGGGCGCGATGAAGTAGCTCCAGTAATAGGCCATGTCCTGACCCATCCAGCCGGCTTCGAGGCCGAAGGCGCTGGTGATCGACATCGGCCACAGGATGCCGGGGATGTAGATCGCGGCACTCAGCACCAGCGCGACCAGCGCGGTCGAGAGCCAGCCCTTTGCGATGCCGCGCTCGGCGGCGAGGCCCGCGGCCCAGGCCATGGCGACGAAGCCCAGCAGGAAGCCCGCGGTCGGACCCGCGAAGGCGACGAAGTTCAGGCCGTTTGCAAAGACCGGACGGCCCGCCGCGCCCTGCGCGATGTAGGCAAGCATGGTGGCCAGCGCCATGCGGCTGCCGAAGCTGAAGCCCACCAGCAGGATCGCCAGCGTCTGCAGCGTCACCGGCACCGGCCACATCGGCACGGTGACCTGGGCGGCCAGCGCGATGAAGACCGAGCCCCCCAGCACCAGGAGCGCCTTCTTCAAAAGGGTGTCGCTGCCGAACGTGGCGGTCAGAAGAGTGTCGCGGCCCATGGGTGCCTCCGTTACGGGTCAATTTGCATTGCCCTTGGGTATCTCCGCGCGCCCGGTCCAAGTCAAGCGCGCCGCACCGCCGCAGCCCCTTGCCTTCGCCGCGGGAACGGGGCTACAGGCGGGCCATGGAAAAGCCTTTCGATGGACAGATCGCGCTGGTCACCGGCGCGTCCCGCGGGATCGGTGCGGCCAGCGCCGAATGGTTGGCCGAGCGCGGCGCACATGTCGTGGCCGTGGCCCGCACGGTCGGCGCGCTGGAAGAGCTCGACGACCGGATCAAGGCCAAGGGCGGGCAGGCCACGCTTGCGCCGATGGACGTGACCGACGAGGGCGCGATGGCGCATCTGTGCCGGTCGATCCACGACCGCTGGGGCAAGGCCGACATCTGGG
The DNA here is from genome assembly GCA_025211115.1 of Roseicyclus sp. GTDB lineage: Bacteria > Pseudomonadota > Alphaproteobacteria > Rhodobacterales > Rhodobacteraceae > Roseicyclus. The sequence continues at coordinate 4,616 of JAOARA010000139.1, forward strand.
TGCATTCCGCGGTGCATGTGACCGCGCTGACCCCTGCCCCGCATCTGCAGGCGAAAGACCTCGACAAGCTGATCGCCACCAACATCCGCGCCTTCGCCCGGCTGCTGGCCTTCGTCGATCCGCTGATCGCGCCCTCGGACAGGCCGCAGGCGGTCTTCTTCGATGATACGTGGGACGAGAAATTCGCGGGCCCCTACGGCATGTGCAAGGCCGCGCAACGCGCGCTGGTGCAGTCGTGGCAGGCCGAGACGGCGAAATTCCCGCTGCGCGTCCACCTGCTGCAGCCGAGGCCGATGCCCACCGCCGTGCGCGCGCGCTTCTACCCCGGCGAGGACAAGAGCGCTCTCACCCATCCGCGCGACGAGGCCGCGCGCCTTCTGCCCGCCCTTCTCGACTGACGCGCGCCGCGCGATGGGCAAGGCGCCCGCCCCGATCCTGCGCCCCGGACAGCCCGCCGACGCGGAAAACCTCGCCCGGCTCCACGTCTCGGTGTGGCGTGAAACCTACCGTCATATCGCCCCGCCCGAGGCGGTGCTATCGGTGGTCCGTGACAACCGCGACGCGCGCCGGTTCTACGCCGCGATGGGCGGTCGGGAGACGGGCCGCTTCACCGACCCCGGCCCGCCCTGGCGCTCGGAGAACATCGTCGTCAGCTGGCGTTTCTCGACGCCCTCCGAAGCAGCCGGCCCCTAGCCGCGCCGCGCTTCGATCTCTTCGGCCATGGCTTCGGCACGGGCGGCCAGCTCGGCCAGCCCGTCGGTGAAG
>JAOARA010000140.1 GCA_025211115.1 Roseicyclus sp.
ACTGCCAGCAGAGTCGCCGCCTTCGGGCGCCAGACCGTAGCGGGGGCCGGTCCGGCGGGCGGACAGGGCGGGAGCACCGGGCCGAATTCAGTCGCCTGTTCGATCTGGTCGAGAAGGTCGTCGACGCTGTCGCCAAGGCTCCACTCCGCATGACGACCGGCATCGGCGTCGCGCCGGGTTTTGGGGGCGGATGACACGGGAGCAGCATCATCGGCGGGATATGCGCGTGCCGGGTCGCCCACTTCATCTGCGCTGTCCATTGCAGGCAGCGTCACACGCCAGCCGGCCCAGCTGCTGCCCTCGAGGGCACCGAGGATCGCCATGGCGAAGGGAAGCCAGTCCGGTGCCCCGCGCCGCGTGGCGGGCTTCCGGCCTGCGCACTTGGCGGAGGCCGCGGTTTTCGTGATCGGCTTGGGAGAGGTCGTGAATACGGTCGCGGTCATGGCAGTCTCCTGTCGTCGGACAAAGGGGAGAGCATGCCCGCCGCGATGTGCGGCGGGCCTTATGATCTGAGGAAGGGGCGGGCTTGGTCAGGTAGGCGGGTGCGCCGCCTCGATGCGGTCGAGATGGGCCATGATCAGATCGAAAGCCCAAGCTTCGTACACCTCGGATCGCACGGTGAGGATCCCGGCATAGACCTCGAGCGGGACCACCGCGTCAGGATGACGCCGCCTGAGCGTCGCATGGACCGCGGCTTCCTGCGCGCGTGCGACATGGCCGGAGGCCATGGGAAGGACCCTCACGAGGTCCACCTTGGCAGTGCGCGGAAGGCCGAGCTGGTGTTTCAAGCGCTTCACCGGGGTCTTGGAAAAGCCGAGCTTGAGCAGATAGATACCACGCGACGTCATCTCGATCCGCGCGAGGTAGATGAAGGACGGGCTACTGTTCCATGCGCCCCCGCAGGCGGCGCACTTGACCTGATTCCACATCATGTTCACGCGGGCCACGCGCTGCGAATGCCCGCAGTTGTGGCGGTACATGCGATAGTTGGCGTTGCCCTGAGGGTCACGTCCCAGACGCTCCCAGCCACGCTGCGATGCCTCATCCTGCTCCCGCGTGCGCAAGCACTTCTCGCAGCGAACATCCGTCTTTTTCGCGGCGACCCGCTCCACGAATTCGAACTGCCTCTTGATCACGTGGCCGCAGGCGGCCCGGTACAGGCCGTAGTGGTGGTTGCGGCCGTCGCGACGCAGGAACGTCAGGCCCGCCGCCCGTGCGGCATCGGCGAGATCAGCGTCGGCGCAGGCGCCGCAGCGGGGCTGGGCCGTCCGGAGGGTAAACGCCTTGTGGGCGGTCAGTCCCCCACAGGTCCGGCATTCGAGCGCAACGTGATACCTGTCCCGGATCCTGCCATGGACCCTGAAGCCCTTGTCGCGAGCGATGAGGGCCCAGCCTTCCGGCACGGGCCGAGGATAGTCCCGCCATTCGCTGGCGGGCACATGGCGGGAGCGATGCGGAACATGCAGGCGACGCCGACGGTTGGTCACGACATCGAAGGGAACGCCGCGAACGGTGGGGCGGGCCGGCTTGGGCGAGCGGGGCTTGGTCTTGGGCATGGGAGAAGCTCCTGAACTGGGCATGAAGGGAGAGAGGGCGCGGGGGCTGCCCGCGCCGGGACGTTGTGTGAAACTCATGGGGAGGGTCAGGCGGAGGGGCCGATGTCGCCGTCCAGATCCGGGCCACCCCAGTCCTCGACGCGGGCATCGAAGGGGTCTTCCAGTGACAGCCAAGTCTCCAGCGCGTCGAGCGCCGCGCCGATCCAGATGTTGAGGTCGCGCGATCCGGCTCCGTCGCCGGGTACGAGCCACGCCCAGCGGCGCAGCTGCACATGAGCGCGGAGACCTGCGACCTCGTCCGGATCTTCGGACCGGATCACCCGCAGATAGAGGCGGGCCACAGCCTGAAAGGCGCGCTCGGCCTCGTCGATGGCCGGCGCCGTAATCATCGCCTCGCAGGCGGCCCTGGTCTGCGCCAGCGCGGCATCTGCTGCCGTGATCCAGTGATCGACCGCCGGGTCCTGCCCAGAGTAGCCGCAGAGGTCACGCTCGGTCTGGATCAGCGCCGGCAGCGTGGCGACGAAACCGACGAAGAGCGCCGTGACCGAAGCCGCAGCGGCGGGGGGTTCAGGGAACATCTTGTTCGTGCTAGGGAATGCTTCAGCCATCGGATCCTCCTGCGAAGGGCTGTTGGTGAGGGAGAGCGCGAGGGTAGGGCCTTGCGTCTCTCCTGAATATATGGAACCATAAAACCATTAAACAAGAGTGAAAAGTGACCGACGCAGAAAAAAAATCGAGCCGGGGTCGGCCACCGACGGATACGGAGCCAGTGAACCTCCGGCTTCCACGCCAAATGATCGACGAGTTGGACCGGCGCAGAAAGCTGGAGAGTGACCTGCCAACGAGGCCGGAGATGATCCGGAGACTTCTTCAGGAACTCTTTGAAAAAGCGTGATGATCGAACTGGATCCGGTTCGTTGAACTGCCGCGGCCGCCTTGGTCTAGTGAGCCAAACCCACTCGAACCGGACCCGGTGATCGTTCAGAGCGGCCGCTTCTACCCTTGCGGATCGTCAGTGTTTTTTCGCGTTGTCCGCGGTAATCCACAGGTGCGCGGGTAATGCCATCCGGCTCGTCTGCACGTAACCGAGACGCGGGCGTAATGGACATATCCGTCGGCCTCATCGGCGCTCTGGCCTGCTGCCGGTTCCGTGGGCACGGGGTTAGGTTTGCATAGCTCGGTCCTCGAACGCCATGGGGCTAAGGTAGCCCAGCTTCGAGTGGCGTCGTATCGGATTGTAGAAGCGCTCGATGTAGTCGAACACGTCGGCGCATGCTGCATCACAGGTGCGGTAGACCTTGCGGGCTGTCCGTTCGGTCTTCATCGATGAGAAGAAGCTCTCCATGGCCGAGTTGTCCCAGACGTTGCCGGCCCGGCTCATCGAGCAAGTGATGCCGTTGTCGAGCAGCAGGCGCTGGAACTGTTCGCTGGTGTATTGAGAGCCCTGATCCGAGTGATGCAGCAGCGCGTCGGCCTTGCCGCGGCGCCAGACGGCAATCATCAGCGCGTCCATGACCAGCGAGGCATCGCGGTGCGCGCTCATGGACCAGCCGACGACGCGCCGGGAGATCAGGTCGAGCACAACGGCGACGTAGAGCCAGCCCTCTGCGGTCCAGATGTAGCTGAAGTCGGCCAACCACTTCTGGTTCGGCCGGTCAGCCTGGAAGTCCCGATCGAGGATGTTGTCGGCGATGATCGATCGCGTGCCATCCTCTCTCGGCTTCCCGCGCCGCTTCGGCCGCGCCCTCATGGCGTTCTTCCGCATCGGCCGTTCAACCCGGTGCAGCCCGCAGGCAAGCCCGCCCTCGAGCACGTCGCGCCAGACACGACGGGCGCCATAGGTGCGATCGCTGGCTTTGAAGCTCTTGTCGATCTCCACTACGAGCCTCGCGTCATAGCTCGCCCGCGCGCTGATCGGTCGCCTGAGCCAGGCATGGAAGCCCAACCGGGACACGCCCAGCACGTCGCACATCCAGCTGACCGGCCAGATATGCCGATGCTTCGCAACGAACGCGAACGTCATGTCGCTTCCCGCGCGAAGAAGGGCGCAGCCTTTTTTAGGATGTCACGCTCCGCCCTGAGCTTGGCGACCTCTTTCTTCAGGGCCGCAATCTCGGCCAGATCAGCGCGCCGCTGGCCATTGCCAGGGAACGCCGTGGCTGGCGCCGCCGTCGCTTCACGCATCCACCGCCGCAGCACGCTCTCTGCCAGTTCCAGATCCCGGCAGGCCTGGGCCACCGTCACGCCTCGCTCGGTCACCAGCTTCACGGCCTCGAGCTTGAACTCGCGGCTGAACTTCCGTCTCGTCATATCCACTCTCCAGTTCCATGGTCACGATCTTATCTTCGTGTCCACGGAACCGGCAGCAGGCCACACCGCCGGGACCGAACCGCGGATGACGGACGGGCCCTTCAACACGGGCCTTTGACTGGGACCAAGATCAGGTCCGCCCGCGTGGGAGGGCTCTTGGCCCAGTCGTCCCTTGGCATCACCGGTGGCCCACGGTTTCAGGCTGGGAAGATGCGCCTTCCCACCAACCATAATCTCTCTGGGCGCGAACATGACTCGTTTCTCGGATCATAATCGACGAATGGAACCACTCGGCGCGGTGACAAAAATCCGCGCCTGCCACGCTGCGGTTCCCGCCAACGGGCGCGAGGCCGAGCCTGTCGAAACCTACCTACGATCACCTGAAGCATCGGTTATGATGGACGTTCAATAAGGAGGGTAAGCGCCAACGAGCTCTATGAACGACCGATCTGACATCTGGGAGCCGCGCGTCCGGCACGCCTTTCGAACCCCGCAATGCTTGCGCCGATAACGCTGGCGGCGGCGGGGCCGCGGCCGGTGGTTCGAAGCGATTATCCGCGAAACGTCTGCTCGCGATCATCCAGCGCCTGCTGCGAGGCGCGAGCGTCGGCGCGGTGGCCAGCTAACCCGCTAGCGCACGCTACGGATTGAGCGCCATATCGGCGGGCTAGCGGCAGGAGCTCGTCGATGCGCGTAAGATTGAGGAGATCGGCCGCGCGCTCCTCGCCGCTGGTAACACATGAACTGTTTTTTTCGGTGCCCTCAGCAGGCTGGCTCGGTTGCCGACGCTGCGTGCGGGCAGCCCGCTGATGCCGCCTCGTCCAGCTCTGGGACCGACTGGTAAAAGTACCCGGGCTTCAGGATGATTTTTTTCAGGGTCGGGTCGTGCCAGTGCGCGGCGAGGTTCGACGACAACGGCGGGACCAGCCATGGCCAATGGCCGTGCGCCTCGCGGCCGGCCGCCCCCTCCCGTCGCCGGAACTTCTCGAAACTCTCGGAGAGCGCGTGGTGATCCATGATCCGAACCCCCGCCTCTGCGAACCCGTGCAGCACGGCGCGGTTCAGCTCTACCATTGCCTGGTCCCGCCAGAGCGGGTTGCTCCGGCCGACGTCGAGACCGAGCGCGTCCGCGACCGTTGCGAGCTTGTTGTAGCGGCGCGGATCGCCAAGGTTGACGCTGCCGATTTCCGTCCCTTGGTAGACCCCGGAGGAGGGAGCGGCCGTGAACTGGACCCCGCCCATGTCGAGCGCCATCCCGGAGACGGCCGGTAGCGCGAACCAGCGCAGGCCCAACCGGTCAAGCCGGTCCGTGTCCGGGTGCCGGATCGGGACTTCGAGGATTTCTGAACGCGGAAATTCGTGCAGGGTCGGGGGCGCGTCCCCGATCCGGATGATCACCGGGAGTGGGTCGAATGCGGTCCCCTCGCCGCGCCATCCGAGGCGCTGCGCGAGCCGGGTGATTGGAATGTTCTTGGGGTCCCCGAGCACGCTCCCGTCCTGCCGGACGTAGCCGGCGTAGAGGATCAGCTGGGCGTTCAAGATCCGGATCCGCGGCTCTCCAGGCCGGAAGAGCGTTAGGGCGGGCCGGAGGTCGCCGCCGTTCGTCGACCAGCTGACATGGACCCGGATCGCCTCGAAGATCTCGCCCGGGGCCGACAGGTCCCGCGCGTCAAAGACCTTCAGGGAGGGCCAGAACATCCGGCCGACGCAGCGGACGCTGTTGCGCCAGGCGACCCGAGCCCCAAAGATGGCTTCCTCGGTCGTGGGCGACCAGGTCCCGCTGCAAGCGATCTCCGCGCGAACCTGTGTGAGGCGGGTCTCTGCGTCCGGGAGGAACCCCTCATGGTTCATCTGGCGTAGAAATGCTTCTGCTTCCCTGACGGGTTGAGTGCATGGCGACAGCCAGAAGCTCTCAGTCTGAAGCGAGGTGGCAGGTAGCCCGTTCATTTCGACACCCTTACATGGAAAACAATACCCCTATAGGCGTTCACGGTGATGCCGTGTCAGACCTTATGTCGCGATGTCTGTTATTATGAGAGGCGTTTGTCCTTATGATGGGCGCGCCCGACGAGTTGGGCATAGAGTATCGCCGCCGCCCTCATTTCTGACCAGGATCAAGGCGTCAACCGAGGCCGCGCTTTAGGAACAGGGTGCGTTGTGCGCCATTTCAGGCCACCTAACGGCGCAAACATGAGCTTACGGAAGGGTTCCCCATGAACGAAACGCACCTGGACCTGCCGCAGGAGCAGAGTGACCAGCTTGATCGCCGTGAGCTCCCCTCCGATCTCCCCCTGACCGGCACCGGCCTGGACCGGCTTGTCACCGCCGTTTACGCCGATCAGGGCCTCACGCTCCGGCTCGACGACGCGGAGGTCCGGACCGCGGCGGAGGCGATGACCGGGATGAACGCGATCCTGATCGAGGCGCTGGAAGCGACCGGCGGTGGGCGCGACGGGGTCATTACCGCGTCTGACGTCTACGCCCTGTCAGACTGGATTCAGGAGAACCGGTCCGAGGACTGGGTCCGGTATCACGGGGACGATGAGGCGGGCGTCGAGACCGGGTTCCACCTTGTCCAGAATGACGGGGCCTCAACCTTCCTGTTCGGGGAGAACGCGATCAA
>JAOARA010000141.1 GCA_025211115.1 Roseicyclus sp.
GGCCAAGCGGGATATTGCGACGCCGAGGGCAGGGGGCATCGCCGCCGCCGACAGCGCCTCAACGCGGCGCCAGCTCGCGCTCGATGTCGGTCTGCATTCGGGCAACCGCGCCGACGACCTCGTGAATGAAGCCCTGCGCGGCAAGGGATCGCGTGGCATAGCCCGGCGTCAGGATCGACACGCTGTTCGAGATGCGCGGGCTGAACCGGCGCATCACAAGCCGCGTGTGTTCAGGCGCCTGCAACAGGTGGCTGTAGGCGGTGATCATGTCGCTCACCATCACGCAGACCCCGGCGGCGACGAATTGCAATCCGGGCAGGAAGGTGCGCAATTCCAGCCGCTTGTTGAACCGCGCGCCAGCGGCGCGGAAGGCGGCTTCGGTCTGGATCGCGGTCCGGTGCTGGTCGAAGAGAACGGCCATGGGACGTCCGTCGAGATCGGCGGGGGTGATCGCGTCGCGGGTCGCAAGCGGATCATCGGGTGGCAGCACGCAGACGCATTCGAGGTCGTAATCGACCTGCCGGATCGACGCGCGGGGGGAGGGTGTTTCGGAAAACCCGACGTCGAACTGCTGCGAGGCGATCAGGTCCTCGATCACGTCCGAAGAGCGCATGATGAACGAGACTTCGAGATCGTCCTTGCCCTCGAGGAACCGGGTCAGCAGCCGGGGCAGGAAGACGCTCGAGGCGGCCGGATGGCAGGCGATCTTGAGCTTGCCCGACTGCAGCGCGCTGACGCGGTCCATCGCGCGTTCCGTGCGTTCCACGCGCGCGAGGATCTCTTCGCATTCCTCGAGGAAAAACTGTGCCTCGGGCGTCGGGATCAGCTTGCCGCGGGATCGCAGGAACAGGCGCAGGCCAAGCTGGTCTTCGAGCGTCTGGATCATGGTCGAGACAGCCGGTTGCGTGCGCCCCATGGCGCGGGCCGCCTCGGTGATCGAGCCCGAGCGCATGACCTCGCGGAAGGTCATCATTTGTCGAAAAGACAGGTTCATGCCCAAAGCATAAAGCAAATTTATGCTGTGAGAGAAATAATCAAATTGAGTTTATGCCTCGGTTTTGTGGATGGTGACAGACACCCGGCACGGAGTCGGGGCGGGGGGAGTGCATGGACAAATTCGCCAAATACCTGCTGACGACGCTGATCTGCATCGTGGCCCTCGGCCAGTTCGTGCAGGTCATCACGCGTTATGTCCTGCAGGTGCCCGTGATGGGGCTGGAAGAGACGATGCTCTACCCGACGCTGTGGCTTTACATCCTCGGGTCGGTCAACGCCTCGCGCGAGAATACGCATATCCGGGCCAACGTTCTCGAGATCTTCATCAAGACCGACCGGGGCCACAGGATCCTCGCCATCGTCGGCGAGGTGATCAGCCTGACCGTCGGCCTCTGGCTGCTGTCCTGGGCTTGGGACTATACCGAATACGCCTGGCGCACATGGCGCGAGAGCCCGACCCTCTACATCCCGACCTTCTATTCCGACGTCGCCCTGGTGGCCGGGCTGGCCCTGATGATGGTCTACACGGCCTGGCACCTCGTCGGGCATGTCCGCGGCCTGCGCACGGGGGACGCAGCATGATCGAGATCGCACTCATCGCCATCGCCGTGCTGGTGATCACGCTGACCTTGGGCGTGCCCTTGCCCTACTGTTTCGGCGCGGCGCTGATGGTGATGTATTTCATCGGCGACGTGACCATGCGGGGCATGATGCTCTGGGGGTTCCAGCAACTGGGCAACCCGGTTCTGCTGGCCATTCCGCTGTTCGTGCTGGCGGGCACGATCATGTCCGAGAGTGGCATCGCCGCCTCTCTGCTGCGCTTCGTCAACGCGTTCATCGGCCATGTGCGCGGGGGCTTGGGCGTCGTGGCCGCCGTCTCCTGCGCGGTGATCGGGGCGATTTCCGGCTCGGGCCTGACCGGCATCGCCGCGATCGGCCCGCTGCTGATCCCCGAGATGGAGAAGCGCGGCTACCCGCGCGAATACGCCACCGCGCTGATCGCCAATTCCTCGATCCTGGGCCTGCTGATCCCGCCCTCGGTCACGATGATCGTCTATGGCTGGGTCACCGACACCTCGATCCTGGCCTGTTTCCTGGCGACGCTGGGGCCGGGCCTGCTGATCATGACGTCCTTCTCGGTCATCAACCTTGTGATGTCGCGCCGGTTCAACCTGGTGCTCGACGACAAGCCGACGCCGGCCGAGCTGACGCGCGAGGTGACGCGGCGGGGCTGGCATGCCTTTCCCGCGCTCCTGATGCCGATCATCATCCTGGGCGGCATCTACGGCGGCGTGATGACCCCCACCGAGGCCGCGGCCGTCGCTGTGATCTATTCGGTCCCGGTCGGGTTCCTCATCTACAAGGGTCTGAAGCTGCCCAACTTTCTCGAGGCGGGCAAGGAGGCGGCGACCGCGGTGGGCGCGATCATGATGATGATCCTGTTCTCCATGATCCTCAGCCAGATGTTCACCTACGAGCGCATCCCCCAGCAGCTGGTCGAGGGCATCTTCTCGATCACCGAGAACCGCGTTCTGCTGCTGATCCTGATCAACATCCTGCTGTTCCTCGTCGGCATGGTCGTCAACGACGTGACGGCGATCATCCTGATCGCGCCGCTGCTGTTGCCGCTGATGACCGCGATCGGCGTCAGCCCGGTGCAATTCGCCGCGATCATGGGCGTCAACACCGCCATGGGGGGCGTCACGCCACCCTATGCCTCGATCCTCTATCTCGGCGCGCGCATCGGCAAGGTGAAGGTGACCAAGGTCATCCCGCCCGCGATGAAACTGATCCTGTTCGGCTACGTGCCGGTTGTGTTCCTCACCTCGCTCTGGCCCGACCTGTCGCTCTTCCTGCCGCGCCTCTTCGGCTACGACGTGACCCCCTGATCCATCCCGCAACAGCAATCAACACGGAGGAAACCCTGACCATGAAACACATGATGCTTGCCACCGCGGCGGCGGCGCTGATGGCGCTGACCCCCATCGCCCAGGCGCAGGAGCTGCGCATGAGCCATGTCCGTCCGCAGGACGCCACCATCGACGTGGAGCTGCGCGCCTTCGCCGAGGCGGTGACCGAGGCGACCGGCGGCGACGTGACGATCGAACTGTTCCCGGCCTCGGCGCTCGGCGACTACACCACCGTGCAGGAGCGCATCAGCTTCGGCGCCATCGACATGGCGACCCAGCCCGCCGCCACCGCCGCCGACCGGCGGATGCAGATCAGCTCGTTCCCCTATCTCGCCGGGAACTGGGACCAGGCCCGCGCGGTCTATGGCCCCGGCGGCGTCGTGCGCGAGGTCGTGGGCGGGCTTTATGCCGAACAGAACATCACCATGCTCGCGGCCTACCCGGTCTATTTCGGGGGCATCGCGCTCAACACCGATGCGATCAGCCCCGGCGACCCGTCGGTCGAGAACGGCATCAAGGTGCGCGTGCCCGGCATCCGGTCCTTCCAGCTGACCGCCGAGGCGCTTGGCTACATCCCGTCGCCGATCCCCTTCTCCGAGGCCTTCACCGCCGTGCAGACCGGCGTCGTGGACGGCGTCATCGGTTCGGGCGCAGAGGGCTACTATGCCTCGTTCCGTGACGTGACGCAGACCTACATCCCCGCCAACACCCATTTCGAGGTCTGGTACATGATCATCTCGACCGAGGTGTTCGAGGGTCTGGACGCCGAGGATCAGGACGCCCTGCGCGCCGCCGCCGAGGCCTTTGAAGCGACCCGCTGGGACGTGGCCGAGGCCGATCAGGGCCGCAACGAGCAGCGCCTCGTCGAAGAGCTGGGCACCACGCTGGTGGAGCTCAGTGACGCAGAACTGGCCGCCATGTCCGAGGCCGTGCGCGCCGAGGTCTGGCCGCAGATCCTGGAGGACATCGGGGCCGAATGGGGCCAGTCGATCCTCGACCAGGTGGCCGCCGCCGGCAACTGAGCCATCCCTGGGGCAGGGCGGCCCGCGCCGCCTTGCCCTTTTTCCTCATCTCACCTTCGGGACAGATCCATGGACACCGATTATGCCATCATCGGAGGCGGGGTCGTCGGCCTCTCGGTCGCCTGGGGCCTGCTGTCGCGCGGCCGGACGGTCACCGTTCTGGACGGAGATGACGGATCGTTCCGGGCCAGCCGGGGCAATTTCGGCCTGGTCTGGGTGCAGTCGAAGGGCATGAACCAGCCGCGCTATGCCCGCTGGTCGCAGCGCTCCGCCGCGATCTGGGCCGGGTTCGCCGAGGAACTCGCGGCCAATACCGGCCAGCCGGTGCCACTGGAACAGAAGGGCGGCTACGACCTGCATTTCTCGGAAGAGACGCTGCAGGCCACCGTCGAGAAATACGAGACGCTCAAGGCGCAGCTGGACGGCGATTACCCGTTCGAGGTTCTGGGCCACAACGCGCTGCGCATCGAAGAGCCGCATATCGGCCCCAAGGTCGTGGGCGCGATCCTGCATCACCAGGACGGGCACGCGAACCCGCTGAAGCTGCTGCAGGCGCTGGCCGCCGATGTGCGCCGGATGGGCGGGCGGGTGCTGACCGGCAAGACCGTGACCGCCGTGACGAAGCCCGACGCGTTCCGCATCACCTGTGCCGACGGCACGATACTGGGCGCAGGCCGCGTGATCCTGTCGGCCGGCCTCGGCGCGGCGCAGCTGGGGCCCTCGATGGGGTTCAAGGCCCCGGTCCGCCCGCAGCGCGGGCAGGTCCTGATCACCGAGAAACTGCCGAAGCTGATCAACCGCCCCTCGCTCATCGCCCGGCAGGTCGACGAGGGCGGCATCCAGATCGGCGCCACCAACGAAGAGGTGGGCCATGACGACCGGGTGACGCAGCCGGGCCTCTCGGGGCTCGCGGCCGAGGCGATCGCCGCCTATCCCGCGCTCGCCCGTGCGCAGCTGGTGCGCAGCTGGGGCGCGCTCCGGGTGCTCTCGCCCGATGGTCTGCCGATCTACCAGGAAAGCACCGAGATGCCGGGCGCTTTCCTTGTCACCTGCCACAGCGGCATCACCCTTGCCGCCGCCCATGCGCGCCTGTTGCCCGACTGGCTGGAAGGGACCGAGGCCGCCCCGGATCTGGAGGTCTTCAGTGAAGCCCGCTTCGCCGTTTCTTGAACTGGAGGACGCCCCGCGCGTGCCCGTCATCTTCGACGGCACGGCGCTGGAGTTGCCCGAAGGGGCGAACCTCGCCGCCGCCCTGTTGGGTGCCGGGGTTGCCGTGTTTCGTCAAACGCCAATCTCCGGCGCGCCGCGGGCACCGTTCTGCATGATGGGGGCCTGTTTCGACTGCCTCGTCGAGGTCGACGGCGTCGTGCGGCAGGCCTGCATGGTCGATGTCGCAGCCGGCCTCGAGATCCGCAAACCGCATGAGGGCGACCTTGGACCGCTTTGACCTCGCCATCATCGGGGCCGGCCCCGCCGGCATGGCGGCCGCGCGCGAGGCGGCGGATCTCGGTCTGCGCGCGGTGCTGCTCGCCGAACCGGCGCGGGCGGGCGGGCAGATCTACCGGGACGTGGACCGGGCGGCGGGCTTGCGCGGCGATATCCTCGGGGCCGACTACACCGACGGCGCGCGCCTGACCGCGCGGCTGCGGCACGCGGGCCTCCGCCATGTGACCGGTGCGGTCGTCTGGGCAATCGAAGAGGGCTTTCGCCTCTCCTACACGCGCGAGGGCCGCGGCGCACAGCTGGCCGCCGACCGCGTGTTGCTGGCCACGGGCGCGCTGGAACGGCCCATGCCGCTGCCGGGCTGGACGCTGCCGGGTGTCATGACGGCGGGGGCAGGGCAGATCCTGCTCAAGCAATCGGGCGTGCTGGCCCGCCGCGCGGTGCTGGTTGGGTCGGGGCCGCTTCTCTACCTGATCGCGGCGCAGATGGTGCGGGCGGGCGTGCCGCCGCTGGCCATGGTCGAAACCCAGACACGGGCCGACATGGCGCGCGCCATGCGCCATCTGGGCGGCGCCCTGCAGGGCTGGTCCTACCTGGCCAAGGGGATCGGGCTTCTGGCCGAGATCACCCGCGCCCGCGTGCCCCGCTACCGCGCCGCGACCGGCATCGTGATCGAGGGCGAGGGCCGGGCCGAGGCCGTCCGGTTCACCAGCCGGGGCAGGGCACATCGCATCGCCTGCGACACGGTGTTTCTGCATCACGGCGTGGTGCCCAACAGCCAGGTGGCGCGGTCGCTGGGCGTGACCCATCGCTGGCGGGCGGAGCAGGCCTGTTTCGCGCCCGTGCTCGATGACTGGGGCGGCACCGATGTGCCGGGCGTCTTCATCGCGGGCGACAGCGGTGGCATCGGCGGGGCGAAGGCCGCCGAACATGCCGGACGCCTCGCAGCCCTGCGCATCGCCGAACGCGCGGGTCGGCTGACCGAGGCCGACCGCGACCGCCGCGCGGTCCCCTTGCGCAGCGCGCTGGCCCGCGAATTGGCCGCGCGCCCCTTCCTCGACGCGGCCTATCCGCCCGCCCCCGAGGCCCTTGCCCCGGCCGACACGACGATCGTCTGCCGCTGCGAAGAGGTCACGGCCGGCACGATCCGCGGCCACGCGAAGCTGGGATGCCTCGGGCCGAACCAGGCCAAGGCCTTTGGCCGTGCCGGCATGGGGCCGTGCCAGGGGCGCTATTGCGGGCTCACCGTGACGGCTCTGCTGGCCGAGGCGAACGGGCGCACCCCGGACGAGACGGGATATTACCGCATCCGTCCGCCCCTGAAGCCGGTGACCCTTGGCGAACTGGCCGCAATGGGAGATACCGCGCCCGACACCGCGCAACAGGAGAGAGCGACATGATCGAACGGATCGACAC
>JAOARA010000142.1 GCA_025211115.1 Roseicyclus sp.
CCGATGAAGGTGAGCCCCGCCGCGATCCGCTCGGCGGGGTCGAAGGGCAGGGCGATCTCGCCCTCGCGCCTCACAGGATGCCGGCGTGGGCCATCGCGGCCTCGATCTGCGCCTTGGTGTCCTCGGACAGGCCCGTCAGCGGCAGGCGCACCTCCTCCGAACAGCGGCCCAGCAGCGACAGGCCGTATTTCGCGCCGCACACCCCCGGCTCGGCGAAAATCGCCTCGTGCAGCGGCATCAGCTTGTCCTGGTAGTCCAGCGCGGCGGCATAATCGCCCGCCAGCGTCGCCGCCTGCATCTCGGCGCAGAGCTTCGGCGCGACATTCGCGGTGACGGAGATGCAGCCCACGCCGCCCTGCGCGTTGAAGCCGACGGCGGTCGCGTCCTCGCCCGAAAGCTGCACGAAATCCGTGCCGCAGGTCATGCGCTGCTTCGGCACGCGGCTGAGGTCGCCGGTCGCGTCCTTCACGCCGATGATGTTGGGCAGCTTTGCCAGCTCGCCCATCGTGGCGGGCACCATGTCGATCACCGAGCGCGGCGGGATGTTGTAGATGACGATGGGCAGGCCGATCTCGTTCAACGCCGAGAAATGCGCGATCAGGCCCTTCTGGGTGGGCTTGTTGTAATAGGGCGTCACCACCAGCGCGGCATCCGCGCCCACCGACTTGGCGTGTTCGACGAAGCGGATCGCCTCGACCGTGTTGTTGCTGCCCGCCCCCGCGATCACCGGCACGCGGCCGGCGGCGGTCTGCACGACGGCTTCGATCACCTGCTCGTGCTCGGCATGGGTCAGCGTCGGGCTTTCGCCCGTGGTGCCGACCGGAACCAGCCCGGTCGAGCCTTCGGCGATCTGCCATTCGACCAGTTTCTTCAGCGCGTCGAAATCCACCGAGCCGTCCGAGAACGGCGTGACGAGGGCCGGCATCGAGCCTTGGAACATGACACGCATCCTTTGCTGTGGGTGGGCCGACCGGGGCGGTCGGCAAAATCGCGCGGACACTAGCGATAGCGCGCGGGAATGCCAAGTTCGTGTGTTGCACGGGGGGCGTGGCGGTTTATCCTCGGGGAAAAGAGCAGGAAGGTCAGTGCAGATGCGGCAGATACTGCTGGCGGTTTCACTCGTTCTGGCACCGATGGGCGCCCGCGCCGACACCGAGGCGATGGGCCTTGCCCTCGATGCGCTGGCGCAGGGCGACATGGGCCTTTACGCCGAGGCCGCGGGCCGGATCGACGATCCGGTCGCGCTCGACATCCTCAGCTGGACGCGCCTGCGCGCCGGGCGCGGCGACTGGCCGGAATACATCGCCTTTCTCGACCGCAACCCCGACTGGCCGGGCCTGCCCTACCTGCGCGCGCAGGGCGAGCCGTCGATCCCCGCGGGGGGCGAGCCCGCCGCCATCATCGCCTATTTCGACGGTCATCCGCCCACCACCGGCGCGGGCGCGCTGGCCCTTGCGCTGGCGCATGACGCCGCGGGCGACCGCGCAGCGGCCGAGGCCGAGGCGATCCGCGCCTGGACCTCGCTCACCATGACGGGCGACGAGGCGGGCCAGCTGCGCGCCGCCTTCGGCGAGGTGCTGAACACCGGCACCCATCACGAGGCGCGGCTCGACAACCTGCTCTGGGAGGGCGCGGAAGAGCGCGCGCGCGCCATGTTCCCTCTGGTCCCCGAGGGCTGGCAGGCGCTGGCCGAGGCGCGGCTTGCCCTGCGCGCCCGCGCCCCCGGCGTCGACGCGCTGATCGAGGCGGTGCCCGCCGATCTCGCCGGTGATCCGGGGCTGGCCTACGAGCGATTCCTGTGGCGCGTGCGCTCGGGCTTCTGGGACACGGCGGGCGAGTTGATGGCCGAACGGTCATCCACCCGCGCCAGCCTCGGGCGTCCGCTGGCCTGGGCCGACCGGCGCGCCGATCTCGCCCGCGACGTGATGCGCGAGGGCGAGTTCGAGACCTGCTACACCTTTGCCGCCAACCACCACATCGACCCGGCCCGCGAGGATTACGCCTATTCCGAGAACGAATGGCTCGCGGGCTACTGCGCCTATCGCCTTGGCCGCTACGACACCGCCGCGGGGCATTTCCAGGCCTTCCGCGACAGCGTCTTCACCCCCATCTCGCTGGGGCGTGCGGGCTACTGGCTGGGCCGCGCCCAGGAGGCCGCGGGCAATGCCGAGGCCGCCGCCGCGGCCTATGCGCTGGGCGCGCGCTACCAATCGAGTTTCTACGGCCAGCTCGCGCAGGAGCGGGGCAGCCTGCCCGTCGATCCCGCCTTCCTCGGCACCGAGGTCTACGGCGACTGGCGTCAGGCCGGGTTCACCGGCTCCACGGTGTTTCACGCCGCGCTGCTCTATTACGAGGCCGGGCTGGCATGGCCCGCCGAACGGTTCCTGACGCACCTCGCCGAAAGCCTGACCCGCGACGAGGCCGGGATGCTGGGCGATTTCGCCCTCGAGCTGGGCGACCCCCATATCGCGCTGCGCATCGCCAAGCGCGCGGCGCAGTTCGGGCACGAGATCATGCGCCCCTATTACCCCGTGGTGCCCGCGCTGGCCGAGGCCGACCTGCCCGCCCCCGCCGCCATGGTGCTGGCCATCGCACGCCGCGAATCGGAGTTCGACCCCGGCGTCGTCAGCCCCGCGGGCGCGCTGGGGCTGATGCAGGTGATGCCCGGCACCGGGCGCGACACGGCGCGCGCCCTCGGCCTCGACTTTTCGCAGGCGCGGATGCTGGACGACCCCGCCTATAACGCGCGGCTCGGGGCATCCTTCCTCGCCGGGCTCTACGACCGCTATGACGACAACCCGGTGCTGATCGCGGCGGCCTACAACGCCGGGCCCGCCCGCGCCGCCGACTGGATCGAGCGGTTCGGAGACCCGCGCCGGGCCGAGGACGTGATCTTCTGGATCGAGGCGATCCCGTTTTCCGAGACGCGCAACTACATCATGCGCGTGACCGAAAGCCTTGCGATCTACGAGGCGCAGCTGACCGGCGCGCTGCCCACGCTCGGCCTGTCCGAACGCCTCGCGCGCTGATCGGCGTCAGGAGGCGGGGCCGAAGGTCTCGCAGGTGATGTTGCGGGCCGCCAGCCGGGCACAGGCGCGCGCCGCCTGGTCCTCGGTCAGCCCCTGGAAGCGCGCCTCGTAGCCGCCATTGCGGCGCACGACGCGGCGCAGCGCCTCGTCGAAGGTGCCGATCTCGCTCAGGGCGGTGCGCAGCAACAGCCGCTCGGCGGCGTGATGCGAGGGCTGCGCCCCCAGCGACACCCCGTAAAGCCGCGATCCGGTCGACGAGGCGCGGGTGACGACCTCGGGTTCGAGCGGGGCGGCGACCACCTCGGGCTCGGCCACGTCCGCGGGGCGCGGCGGCACCACGAGCGAGGCCAGCGGCGCCACCTGCGCCCCCTGCTGCACGTCGGGCGCGGCCCCCGGCAGGGCGGGCGTTTCCGGCTCCGCGTCCAGCGCGGCCTGCGGCTCGACCGGGCGCGGCACCGGCACGGTGTCGGGCATCTCGGCCTGCGCGACGGCGTCCTCCGCCCCTTGCGGGGCCGGGCGCGGCTGCGCGTTCGCGGCGACCTCCTGTTCGGGGGTGGGCGGGGGATCGGCCAGCGCCTCGCCCACCGCCTCTTCGATGGCGGCAAGCAGGTCGGGCGCGGGTGCGCGCGCCGGGGCCTGCGGGCCGGGCCGCGGCAGCGGCCGGATCGAGCGCGTGACCAGCCCGCTCAGCCGCTCGGCACGGCCGAAGGGCCCGTCATCCTCGCCCCCGCCCTCGTAGCTGGGCAGATCGGGCCTGCGGACCCGCGCATTGGCGGGCGCACGGGCAAAGCCCATGTCGAACAGCTCCATGATGCGCTGGTTGCGCCAGGCGGTCGACCGCCCGCCGAAGACCGTGGCCAGGATGCGCACGCCGTCGCGCTCGGCCGAGGCGACAAGGTTGAACCCCGCCGCGCGGGTGTAGCCCGTCTTGATCCCGTCCGCGCCGCGATAGGCGTTCAGCAGCGCCCGGTTCGTGTTGCGCACGGTGGCGATGCCCGCGTCATCCTCGCGGCGCGAGAAGATGTTGTAATACTCCGGGTAATCGTAGAACAGCCGCCGCCCCATGATCGTCATATCATGCGCCGTCGACAGGTGCCCCTCCTCCGTCAGGCCATGGGCGTTGCGAAAGGTCGTCCGCGTCATCCCCAGCGCCCGCGCGGTGCGATTCATGCGCCGGGCAAAGGCCGCCTCGGACCCCTCGATCGCCTCGGCGATGGCGGTGGCCGCGTCGTTGGCCGAGCGGATCGCGGCGGCGCGGATCAGGTAGCGGAACCGGATCGTGGACCCCGCCCGCAGCCCCAGTTTCGACGGCGGCTCGGCGGCGGCGCGATCCGAGATGCGCACCGGCGTGTCGAGCGTGATCTCGCCCAGCCGGACCGCCTCGAAGGCGATGTAGAGCGTCATCATCTTGGTCAGCGAGGCCGGGTGCAGCCGCGTATCCGCATTGCGCGAATGCAGCACCTCGCCACTGCGCGCATCCATCACCATCGCGGCATAAGGCGCGGCGCGCAGCGGCGTCGCCACAACCGTCATGCACAAGAGGAGGGCCAGCCCGATGAGGGCCGGTAAACTCGGTCGCTGTCTCACTGAGCCTGCTCGCTCTGCCTTGGGGTGCCGTCTTGCGCGGCTTTCCGCGAAGCCTATGCCATCCACAGGCGAAAATCCATGGGCACGAAAGTTTTTTCGCTGCGACGAAGGTGTCCCGGCCCAAGGGACGAAACGGCGCGTGGCACCGTCGCTCTGCCTCTGGTAGAACGTCACGGAGACGAGAAAAGGACGGTTCCCGTGAAGGACAATTACGACGACCACAAATCCCGCGCCTCCGCGTGGTTCCGCACCCTGCGCGACGAGATCGTCGCCGCCTTCGAGGCGCTCGAGGACAGCCAGGGCGGCGACGCGCCCGCGGGCCGCTTCGAGGTGACCGAGACGAAGCGCCATTCCGACGACGGGTCCGATGCCGGCGGCGGGTTGATGAGCGTCATGCGCGGCGGCCGCGTCTTCGAGAAGGTCGGCGTCAACGTCTCGACCGTCTACGGCCAGCTGGGCGAGCGTGCCGTGGCCGCCATGTCCTCGCGCAGGAACATGGACGGGCTGCGCGACGATCCGACCTTCTGGGCCTCGGGCATCTCGCTTGTGGCCCACATGCAGAACCCGCACGCGCCCGCCGTCCACATGAACACGCGGATGTTCTGGACCCCGGTGGCGCATTGGTTCGGCGGCGGCTCCGACCTGAACCCGGCCATCGAATATGCCGAGGATACCGCGCATTTCCACGGCGTGCTCAAGGATCACTGCGACCGCCACCAGCCCGACTACTACGACCGGTTCAAGGCCTGGGCGGACGAGTATTTCTACGTCCCCCACCGCCACCGCGCCCGCGGCGTCGGCGGCATCTTCTACGATGACCTGAACACCGGCGACTGGGAGGCCGATTTCGCCTTCACCCAGGATGTCGGGCGCGCCTTCCTTCCGGCCTTCGTGCCCTGCGTCGAACGCCGCCGCCACACCGCGTGGTCCGAGGCCGACCGCGAAGCGCAGCTGGTCCACCGCGGGCTCTATGCCGAATACAACCTGGTCTACGACCGCGGCACCAAGTTCGGCCTGGAAACCGGCCATGACGCCAATGCCGTCCTGATGAGCCTGCCGCCCATCGCCAAATGGACCTGACCTGACGTGATCTGACCGGGGCGGGGCAGGGCAGGGCACCTGCCCCAGCCCTGCCGCGGCTCAAGGGGCGGCCCC
>JAOARA010000143.1 GCA_025211115.1 Roseicyclus sp.
GCATCAGGTAGCCCGTGACGGTCGCGGGATCGTCGAAGAGCCGCTGCGCAGCCGCCCTCACGTCCTCGGGCGTGACCGCGGCCAGCACATCGGTCCAGGCCTCGATATCCGCGCCGCCGAGGCCGGCGGTCAGCTCCCCCCCCCAGCTGCGGGCAAGGCCCTGGGTGTTGTCTTCCTCGTAGATCTCGGAGGCCTCGAGCTGGAACTGGATACGGGCGAAATGCTCGGGGTCGCGGCCCTCCTCGAGAAAGTTCTCGACCATGCGCCAGATATCGGCCTCGGCCTCTTCCAGCGTGACGCCGGGCACGGGCGCGTTGACCAGCGAAAAGCCCGAGGGGTCCACGCTGGTCGAATCGTAGAAGGCCCCGGCAAACAGCGACCGCTCCTCCTCGATCTGGAGCCTGCGCGCCATGAGCGAGGTCTGCCCGCTGCCCCCCAGAAGCTCGGCCAGGTAGACCAGCGCCGCCGCCTCGGCCTGGTCGCCCGGCTCGCGCACGGGGGCCAGCATGCGGATCGCCACGTAGGGCGTTGCGACGCGCTCATCCTCGAAGATCACGCGGCGGTCGGCGATATGCGGCGGCTCGGTCGGGCGCAGGCGCGGCGGCAGGCTGTCCGAGGCCGGGATCGGGCCGTAATGCTCTTCGGCCAGCGCCAGCACCTCCTCGGGGGTGACGTCTCCCGCGACGATCAGGATCGCGTTGTTGGGGTGATACCAGGTGTCGTAGAAGGCGCGCGCGTCTTCCAGCGTCAGCCCCTCCATCTCGTGACGCCAGCCGATGATCGGGATGCCGTAGGGATGGTTGAGGTAAAGCGCCGCGGACATCTGTTCGTTGAACAGGCCGCCGGGCGAGCTGTCGGTGCGCTGCGCGCGCTCCTCGATGATCACGCTGCGCTCGGTCGCCACTTCCTCGGGATCGAAGACGAGGTCGCGCATCCGGTCGGCCTCCATCTGCATCATCAGGCCGAGGCGGTCGGCGGCGACGCGCTGGAAATAGCCGGTGTAATCGAGGCTGGTAAAGGCGTTGCCCGACCCGCCATTCGCCTCGACGATGGCCGAGAACTCGCCCGAAGCGAGGTCATCGGTGGCCTTGAACATCAGGTGTTCCACGAAATGCGCGATGCCCGACTTGCCGGGCGGCTCGTCGGCGGCGCCGGTGCGATACCAGACCATGTGGGTCACGGCGGGGGTGCGGTGATCCTCGATCACGATCACCTGCATGCCGTTGTCGAGCATGAACTCCGCCACCTCGCCCGCGGCCTGTGCCGCAAGGGGGGCCATGAAAGCGGGCAGTGTCAGCCCAAGGGCCAGCGCAAGGCGACGCAACATGCGCATCCTCCGAATTGCGTGAATTTCGATTGAGATATGTGCCGCGCAGCCCGCATCAACCGGCGTTGACGCGGCTGTGAGCGGTCACTCGTACAGCTCTTGCGGCGGGGCGGCGGGGGTGCGGACACCCGCGCGGCGCAGCCGCTCGAGCTCGGCGTAGCGGTCCAGCGCCAGGGGGCGATAGGCGCGGTAATAGACGTTCACGTTGAACACCCGCTCGAGCAGCCGGCCGTCGTTGCGGCGGCGATACTCGAGATCCTCGGAGGCCAGCGTGCCGCGGATGTCCTGCGCCACGCCGAAGCGCGACGCGTAGGAGATCACGTCGCCCGATGCGCGCGCGGCGCGCACCGGGTCACCGCCCAGCGCGCGCACGGCGTCGCCCTCGGGGTCGGGATCGGTGCGGTTCACGCCGCCGGGCGTGGGCGTCGGCAGCGACGCAAGATCCTGCGGCATCTCGATCGGTTGGGTCGGCAGGACCGAGAATTCGTCAGGCCCGGATTCGGTGTTGCGCAGGTTCATCAGGTTCGGGTCGCCCGACCCGCCGCAGGCAGCCAGCGCGACAAGCATGGCCCCGAGCGTCAGTGTCTTCATCAGGCGCGGCATCCGGCGGTCCTTCGTCATCCTTGCCCCGTGCTATCGCAAAACTCAGGCGTCGTCACGGGGCATCTTGCTGTCATTGGCGAAGATCAGCAACCCGAAGGCGCCGACGAAGATGCCGATATCGGCCACGTTGAAGGCGAAGGGGTTGGTGATGCCGCAGCAGGACATGTTCAGGAAATCCGCCACCGCCCCGTAAAGCAGCCGGTCCAGCGTGTTGCCCAGCGCGCCGCCCACGATGGCCCCCGCCGACAGCAGCGCGATGGGCCGCGTCAGCCCGTTGCGCGCCCACCAGATCAGCCATGCGGTGATCGCCACGGCGATGGCGATCAGGATCCAGCGCGTCTGCTCGGGGCCGCCCGAGAACAGGCCGAAGTTGATGCCGGTGTTCCAGCCCATCTTGAAGGTCAGAAGCGGCGGGAAGACCTCGATCACGCCGCGCTCGATCAGGCCCATGGCGTGAACCACGGCGTATTTCGAGCCCTGGTCGAGGGCGAACCAGATCGCGGCGGACATCAGGACAAGGCGCATGGCGGCTTCCACGGGATGATTTTGCCCGCGGGATAGGCCATCGCGCGCCGGAACGCCAGCGTGAGCCTAGTGGCGGAAGTGGCGCATCCCCGTGAAGACCATCGCAAGCCCTGCCGCGTCGGCGGCCGCGATGACCTCTTCGTCGCGCATCGAGCCGCCGGGCTGGATGATCGCCGTCGCCCCCGCCTCGGCCGCGGCCATCAGGCCATCCGCGAAGGGGAAGAACGCATCGGACGCCACGACCGAGCCGCGGGCGGGCGGCTCGGGCAGGCCCAGCTCCGCGCCCATGCGCCCCGCCTTGAGGGCGGCGATGGTCGAGCTGTCCACGCGGCTCATCTGGCCCGCGCCGACGCCCACGGTCGCGCCGTCCTTGACGTAGACGATGGCGTTCGACTTCACATGCTTGGCCACCGTCCAGGCAAAGCGCAGGTCGGCCATTTCGGCCGACGAAGGCGCGCGCTTGGTCACGACCTTCAGGTCGGCCTCGGCCACGAAACCGGTGTCCTTGTCCTGCACCAGAAGGCCACCCGCGACCTGCTTGTAGGCCAGCACCGGGGCGCGCGGGTCGGGCAGCGCGCCGGTGGTCAGAAGCCGCAGGTTCTTCTTCGCGGCGAAGATCGCCTTGGCGTCCGCGTCCGCGTCGGGGGCGATGACCACCTCGGTGAAGATCTTGACGATCTCCTCCGCCGTCGCCCCGTCGAGCGTGCCGTTCAGCGCGACGATGCCGCCGAAGGCGCTGGTCCGGTCGCAGTCGAAGGCCTTTTGATAGGCCTCGGCCAGCGTCGCGCCGCGGGCCACGCCGCTGGGGTTGGCGTGCTTGATGATCGCGCAGGCCGGGCCGTCCGCGGGCGCAAACTCCGCCACCAACTCGAAGGCCGCGTCGGTGTCGTTGATGTTGTTGTAGCTGAGTTCCTTGCCCTGGTGCTGCACCGCGGTGGCCACGCCGGGGCGGTTCGAGCCATCGGTGTAGAAGGCGGCGGCCTGGTGCGGGTTCTCGCCGTAGCGCATCGTCTGCTTCAGCGTCCCGGCAAAGGCGCGGCGGCGGGGCGTGGCATCGTCCTGTGCGCCCGCCATCCAGCTGGAAACAGCCGCGTCATAGGCCGCCGTCCGCGCATAGGCGGTGCGGGCAAGACGCTGGCGGAAGGGCAGCGTGGTGCCGCCGTTGGCCTCAAGCTCGGCCAGAACGTCGGCGTAATCCTCGGTATCGACCACCACGCCGACAAAGGCGTGGTTCTTGGCCGCGGCGCGGATCATCGCGGGGCCGCCGATGTCGATGTTCTCGATGCAGGTGTCATAGTCGGCGCCCGAGGCGACGGTGGCCTCGAACGGATAGAGGTTCACGACCAGCAGATCGATCGCGCCGATCCCGTGCGCCTCCATCGCCGCCAGATGCTCGGCATTGTCGCGCAGCGCCAGAAGCCCGCCATGCACCATCGGGTGCAGCGTCTTGACGCGGCCGTCCATCATCTCGGGAAAGCCCGTCACCTCGGCCACGTCGCGCACCGGCAGGCCCGCGTCGCGCAAGCTGCGCGCGGTGCCCCCGGTCGAGAGCAGCTCGACCCCCGCGGCATCGAGCGCGGTGGCAAACTCGATCAGCCCGGTCTTGTCGGACACGGAAATCAGCGCGCGGCGCAGGGGCACGGTGGTCATGGGGAGATGTCCTTTTCAGTCGTCTTGCTCATCCGCGCCGGGCGCGGCCAGAAGGCCCACGGGCCGCGCGAGCGTCCAGCTTACGGCGCTGCCATACCCGGTCAGGTGACCGGTGAGAACGATCTGTTTTGTCGCGCGCGGCTTCAGCCGTGCGCCGTCGAGGTAGACCGAAGGCTCCAGCGTCAGCGTCGCGTCGCCGCCATAGCGAAAGACCCAGGTCTCGCGCCCCGGAAGCTGGA
>JAOARA010000144.1 GCA_025211115.1 Roseicyclus sp.
CTCACACCCTCGTCGGAACTGGTCGAGCGCCGGAATTTCGACGCCCTGCCCTCCTGCTACGGGATCGCCAAGTATACCTGAAAGCGTCCCGGCGGCGCGACGCGCGGTCCGAAGGTCGACGGGTAATTATCTTTAGTTGAATTGCGCCCCTCCAAGGGGAAACCTTGCGCCTAACGCGACACCGCCTGCCGGAAATCCGCACGGATGCGCGCCAGCCTGTCGGCATCGCCAGACAGGGCCGCGCCGGGGCTTCGGGTGGCCTGCGCGACGGACAGCCGGGCAACGCCGGCCGCGAGATCGGGCAACGTCCCCTCGGGCACGGCAGGCATCGCGGGGGGCATGTCGCCCGCCCCGGCCCCGGCCAAGCCGGTCGCGCCAGCGCCGGGCACCCGGACCAACGGGGCCTGTGCGCCGAAACGGCGATCCCCGGCAGGGCCTGTGGCCATGTCCGACGCGACGCCGGGGCCTGCGGCGACCAAAACGCCCTCGGACAGGTCCCCGGTCATCGCGGCGACCGGTCCGCCCGTGCCCGACGCGCCGCGACCGACCCCGGCCCGCCGCAGCCGTTCGACACGGGACAGGTAGGCCGCGCCGCGCTCGGGGTCGCTGGAGTGATAGGCCGCGACCGCGGCATCCCATGTCCCCTCGCGTCGCCAGAGCGACACGAGAAAGCGCGCGGCATACTCGGTGTTGGCCTCGGGGTCGATCATCTGCTCGAGGCTGTCGAAGGCCTCGTTGTGCCAGTGCCAGTTGATCTGCATGCAGCCGACATCGACATTGCGGCCGCCGCCGTCGAGGGCCGTGCGCAGCCGCGTCAGCGCCTCGTCGCGGGTCTCGAGGTAGTGGCCGTCACCGGCCATGTTGAGCGTCCAGGGCCAGGCGCTGCTGCGCCGCCCGCCACCGCTTTCGGTGCGGGCGATGGCGGCCATGACGCCCTCGGGGATGCCGTGGCGGGCGGCCGCGGCCTCGGCCAGCGCCTCGCAATCCGGCGCGGCCTGGGCGACCGGCGCGGCAAGCCACAGCGCCAGCGCGGCGGCCAAGCCGCGCCGAGGGATCGCCCGCCCCGTCATCGCAGGTAATCGAAGAGCGAGGATTGCGAGAGCCGCACATAGGTCTGCTGGCTGACCTGCCGGTTCAGCATCAGCTCCTGCAGGCGCGTGACCGCCTCGGCGATGTCGAGATCCTCGAGCCGCGACAGCACGCCCGCCAGCGCCGTCTCGCGCCGCTCGAGGAGGTCGGCCTGCCGCGCGGCGGCGGCCCCCATCGCGCCCAGTTCCGCGCGGCGGTCGGCGAAATGCTCGGCGGCGTTGCGGAACCCCGCAACCAGCCCGTCATCGCTGCGCCCCTCGGCCACCATCGGGCGGCCGTCGGCCTCCAGCAGCACGCCGCCGCGGGCGGGCTGCGTGGCCAGCCCCGAGACCGAGACCGCGCCCGGTGCCGACAGCATGATCGCCGTGCCCTCGGGGTTCAGCGCGGCCGTGATGCCGGTGGCGGCGGTCTCGGCGTTGATCGCCTCGACCGCGGGGCCAAGGGCGCCCGCGACCAGCTCGGCCTCGATGCGCGCGGGGCCTGCGGGCCCCTCCAGCGTCATCGACCAGCGTTCCGCGGCGCGGCCCAGCACCGGCTCGAGGGTCATCGCCCCCGCGCCACTGGCGCTTTCGGCATAGGTTGCGCCGGTCGGGGTCAAGGCGCGGGCCAGGTCGTCGATCATGCCGAAGACATCGCGGCGGGTGCCGGTCGCGTCGGGGATGCTCATGAAGACCTCGGCCCCGTTCAGCCCGGTGTCGATCCGCACGCTTTCCGAGCCCTGCAGCCGGTGCCGCCCGCCATCCCCGCGGTAGACCACGCCGCCCTCGCCCTCGGCGAAAGGCTCGATGCCGGTGCGGAAGCCCGAAAACAGCGGCCGCCCGGTGCCGTCGCGCGCATTGGCGAGATCGACCAGGGATTTGCGCAACGTGCCCAGCTCGGTCCCGAGCGAGGCGCGTTCCGAGGGCGAGGTGGAATCCGAGGCCGCGCGCAAGGCGATCTCGCCGATGCGCTGCACGATGTCGGAGGCCCCGCCGAGGGTCATGTCGGCCTGGTCCAGCCGATCCGAGGCCCGCGCGACCGAGGCCGAGAACCGCGCCAGCGCGGCCTTTTGCTCGGTGGCCGCCGACAGCTGCATCGCCCGCCCCGGATCGACCGAGGGCCGCGGGTCGTTCGTGCCGTCCGAGATCCGGCCCTGAAGGGTCGAGATGCGGCTGTCCAGCCGCTCGAAGGCGGCGGTGTTGAGGCTGTGGAACAGGGCGGTGCCAAGGGTCATGGTGGGTCTCAGATCGCGTTGAGCAGGGTGTCGAACAGTTGCCGCGCGACGCTCAGCACCTGCGCGTTGGCCTGGTAGGCCTGCTGTTGCTGCAAGAGCCGTGCCGCCTCGGCGTCGAGGTCCACGCCGCTTACCGCGGTCTCGGCGCGCTCGGCGCTTTCCTTGCGGGCGGTGGCGGTGTCGATGCGGCGGTCGGCGGCGGCGACCTGCGCGCCCAGCTCGCCCACCAGTTCGGCATAAAGCGCGCCGAAGCCGCCCCGGTCGGTGCCGGTGTCCCGGCGCGCGAGCGCGGCCAGCGCCTCGGCACCGCGCCCGTCGCCCTGCCCGTCACCGTTGGGCAGGATGGCGAAGCGGTCGCCATCGGCCAGCTTGCCCGAGAGGGTGACGGCATAGCCGCCGATGGTGGCGGTGCCGCTGGCGTCGAGCGTGCGCGACGCCAGCTCGGTGCCGGTCGTGGGATCGAACAGGCCGATGCGCCCGGTGGCGGCGTCGATCACGCGGATCTCGCGCGGAGTGACCGCGGGGCGAGAAGCCGCCTCGGTCGCTCCGGCAAGGCGCAGCGCGCCCGGCCCGGTCATCACGACGAGAAGCTCCTCGTTCGGCAGATCGGCAAGGCTCAGCGCCTGCGCGCTGCCCGAGGCGAGCGCGCGGGTCTCGAGCCGCCGCCCGTCGGTCGCGGTCAGCGTCAGGCGGTCGCCCTCGATCCGGGCCGCGGCCCCCAGCGTGACGAAGCCCGCCGCGGCGGCCCCCGCCTCGGGCGGGATGCGCACCGCGCCCGCGCGGGCGTCGATCTCGAAGACCA
>JAOARA010000145.1 GCA_025211115.1 Roseicyclus sp.
CCTGCCCACACAGCAGGCAGTCGCGCCCGATGCGGCAGTTGTGTCCGACATGGACCATGTTGTCGAGCTTGGTGCCGTCGCCGATCACCGTGTCCGCCACCGTGCCGCGGTCGATGGTGGCATTCGCCCCGATCTCGACATCGTCGCCGATGCGGACCGAGCCCAGCGAATGGATGCGCGTCCAGCTTTGCGGCGTGACCGCGCCGTCGGATTTGCCCAGCGAAGCGCGGGTGGTTTCCACCTGGCTCGCCTCGGGTGTCACGAAGCTGAACCCGTCGCCCCCGATCACGCAATTCGGTTGCAGGATGGCGCGATCCCCGATCACCACCCGCGCGCCCACGCGCGCGCCCTGCAGGATCAGCGCGTCATCCCCGATCCGCGCCCCCTCGGCGATGGAGACATGGGAGGCGATGCGCGCCCCCCGCCCGATCACCACGCCCGCGCCGATCACGACGAAGGGGCCGATGGCCGCCCCCGCGCCAACCTGCGCCGACGGGTCGATCACCGCCGTCGGATGCACCCCCGCCGCGATCCGCGGCCCGGCGTCCAGCGCCTGCGTGATCCCCGCCATGGCCAGCCGCGGGCGCGGCGCGACGATGGCGGCCTCCAGCCCCAGCGCCTGCCAATCCATGCCCGCGCCGATCACCGCCGCCCGAGCATGCCCCTGCGCCAGCCCCGCGGCGTAGCGCGGGCTCATCGCCATGGCGAGATCGCCGGGCCCGGCGCTGGCCGGTTCGGCCACGCCCGTCACCACGATGTCGAGCGCGCCGAAGGCCTCCGCCCCCAGCGCGCGCGCCAAGTCCCTGATCGTGTGGCCCGTCATGGCCGCCCCCGCTGAAAGCCTGATCCGCGGGGGACAGGATTAGCTGGTGACCTCGGGCATGACCACCCCGCGCGCTTGCAGCGCCCGGCTCAGGATCGCGTTGCGCCCGTAGATGTCGTCACGGGTCTGCAGCCGGCCGTCGCTTTCGACCCAGGCCGTCCAGTAGGTCAGGTGAACCGGGATGTGCTCCTCGAGCTGGAGATATGTCTCCTCTCCGGTCGCGCGGATGCCCTGGAACAGGCCCACCGGGTCATCGCTCTGCCGCGCGAGCAGGTGATAGGCGAACTCGTGCGGATCGGCCAGCCGGACACAGCCCGAGGAATAGGCCCGCACGGGGCGGTCCATCAGGTGCTGTTCGGGCGTGTCATGCAGGTAGATCGCATGACGGTTGGGGAACATGAACTTCACCGTGCCCAGCGCGTTGCGCGGCCCCGGCGGCTGGCGCAGGTCGAAGGGGAAGGTCCGCACGCTGTAGCGGCTCAGGTCGATCGACGACAGGCTGACGGGCTGCCCGCCCTGCAACAGCTCCATGTAGGTGCCCCGCCCGGCAAGGATGCCGGGAATGTAGCTGCGTTCGGCGATGGAACGCGGCACATACCAGCTGGGGTTGATGACCATGTGCTCCATCTCGTCCGAGAACTCGGGCGTCTGGCGGTCGCGCGCCCCGATCACCGAGCGGGTGACGAAGGTCACCTCGCCGTCGTCGATCACGCGGGTGTGGAAATCGGTCAGGTTCACGAAGATCAGACGGTCATGCAGCACGCCGTCGTTGATCCAGCGGTGCCGCTCCATCGCCAGCGCGATCTCGTTCCAGTGATCCTCCACCGAGCGGTTGACCGCCGCGATGGTCGCCGCGCCCGCGATGCCGTCGGCCTCGATCCCGTTGTTGGCCTGGAAGGCCACCACCGCCGATTGCAGCCGCGCATCGTATTCCGCGGTCGCCGACCGCTCGAGGTAGCCCATCCGCATCAGCCGGTCGCGCAGCGCGATCACCGCGGGCCCGGTATCGCCCGGACGCAGGCTACCCGCGAAGACGCGCGGGCCGTAGCCGCCCGTCGCCGCCAGCTCTTCGAGCTGGAATTTCATCCGCATCAGGCGGGTGTAGCCCGCGCCCTGCGGCGGCAGGCTGGCCATGTAGTCGTAGGGATTGCTCTGCAGGAACTCCGACATCAGCGCATAGGGGTCGCGGTGCGGCTGGTCCTGGAAGATGTCGGGGATCAGCTCGGACGGATCGAGGAAGCCGCCGTGGACATCATTGGCATATTGCAGGAACAGGCGGCTCGCCATGACATCGGCCTGTCCGCGCAGCCAGGGGTTCGTCGCGGTGCGGAACGCCTCGCGCAGCCCCTCGAGGTCGTAGCGGTCGGTGGGCAGCGCGTGGTTGCCCGCCTGCTCGAGCGCGCGCAACAGCGCGTTGCGCCGGTCGGCGGCCTCGGACACGGTCCAGACCGGCTCGAAATCGCGGTCGCGGTAAAAGGCGACAAGGCTCTCGTCCGAGGCCGCGGCCTCGGCGATGGCCTGGCGCAGCGCGGAAAAGGCCTGCGCCTGCACCGGCTGCGGCGCGATGGCGGCCAGGGTCACGGGTGCCACGGCCAGCGCGGCGGAGATCAGCGAAAGTCGGGCGAAGCGGAACATCATCTTGCGTCCTCGGGCGGTCAGGGCAGCGTCATCAAACGGTTGCGGCATCGTGCAAGGGAAAGCCTTGGGGTGTCCATTCACGATTCCGCAAGTCTTTTCCTATAGCTTCCCCGGCGCAACGGTGGTTTTGCCGACCCTCCGACCCGGCCTTTCCGCTTGCCGGGGCATCGACGGGCCGGGCGATCACACAGCGTCAGCGCGGGTGGCAGCCGGAGGAATCAGTCCAAGTGGCGGAAATTTGCCGATTCTTCGCTCCACGCCAGAGGGGGGCGCAGCAGGCTCTTCCGAATTTGTTTCGATTGTGTCATTCATCCCACAGCGTTCATGGGGATGGCACGCAAATCGCATAACAGGCCTGGGCAAAGGCCGACCGTACGCCCCCGGGCAAGACGGGACAGACAAGGGACAATCCGACCGATGACCGATACGACCTTTTCGCGCCGTGCGCTTTTGCGCGCATTCGCCGCGACAGCCGTGACCGCGGCCCCGGTCATGGCGAATGCCACCGGGTTCCTGCGCGGCGCAGGCGATGTCCGCCGCATCCGCATGCACAACGGCCGCTCGGGCGAGACGATCGACACGATCTACTGGATCGAAGGCGAATACATCGCCCCCGCCCTCGAAGACATCAACTATTTCATGCGCGACTGGCGCAACAACCAGGTCCACCGGATCGACATCCGCACGGTCGACATCATGACCGCCGCGCATCGCCTGCTCGAGACCTCGGAACCCTACATGCTGCTCTCGGGCTACCGCAGCCCCGAGACGAACGCGATGCTGCGCAGCCGCTCCTCCGGCGTGGCGCGCAATTCCCTGCACATGCAGGGCGAAGCGGCCGACCTGCGCGTCTCCTCGCGCTCGGTCAACCAGATCTACCGCGCCGCGCGCGCCTGCAACGCCGGCGGCGTCGGCCGCTACTCCGGCTCGAACTTCGTCCACATGGACTGCGGCCCGGTCCGCACATGGGGCAGCTGAGGGGCCAACGCCCCCCCGCACCCTGTCATCCGTGTCCCGTCCACGCGCCCCGCACCCCCCTGCCGGGCGCGTTTTCGTGAACGCATCCCGCATTGGACAGACGCGCCGCGACGCCCATATCCTGCAACGCACCACAACGCGGGAGAGGCCATGACGCGCTACACCAAGGACCCCGACGCGATTGCCCGGCTCACGCCCGAGCAATACCGCGTCACGCAAGCCTCGGGCACCGAGCGGCCCGGCACCGGCGAATACCTCGGCAACAAGGAGCCGGGCATCTACGTCGACATCGTCTCGGGCGAACCGCTCTTCGCCTCGTCCGACAAGTATGACAGCGGCTGCGGCTGGCCGAGCTTCACCAAGCCCATCGAGCCCGCCCATGTCACCGAGCTGCGCGACCTCAGCCACGGCATGATCCGCACCGAGGTCCGCTCGACCCATGGCGACAGCCACCTCGGCCATGTCTTCCCCGACGGGCCGCGCGACCGCGGCGGGCTGCGCTATTGCATCAACTCGGCCGCGCTCCGCTTCGTCCACCGCGACGACATGGAGGCGGAAGGCTACGGCGACTATCTCGATCAAGTGGAGGATGTGGCATGAGCGACAAACGTGAACGCGCCGTTCTGGCCGGCGGCTGTTTCTGGGGCATGCAGGAGCTGATCCGCCACAAGCCCGGCGTCCTCTCGACCCGCGGCGGCTACACCGGCGGCGACGTGCCCGACGCGACCTATCGCAACCACGGCACCCATGCCGAGGGGATCGAGATCATCTTCGACCCGGACGTGATCAGCTACCGCGAGATCCTCGAGTTCTTCTTCCAGATCCACGACCCCACCACGAAGAACCGGCAGGGCAACGACATCGGCCTGTCCTACCGCTCGGCGATCTACTACGTCGACGAGGCGCAAAAGGCCTGCGCGCTCGACACCATCGCGGATGTCGAGGCCTCGGGCCTCTGGCCCGGCCGCGTCGTGACCGAGGTGGAACCGGTCGGCCCCTTCTGGGAGGCGGAGCCGGAGCACCAGGATTACCTACAGCGCAATCCGCATGGCTACACCTGCCATTTCGTGCGCCCCGGCTGGGTCCTGCCCAAACGCGCCGCCGCCGAGTGACCGCCACGCCAGCCCCCTGCCCCGCCCTGCCGTTTTCCCGTTGCGAGCGACCGGGCCGGGGGCTATACCCCCGCGCAGGCACCTGTAGCTCAGCTGGATAGAGCGCTGCCCTCCGAAGGCAGAGGCCAGAGGTTCGAATCCTCTCAGGTGCGCCATCTTCTTCTTTCTTGCGCTACCGCCCTTCGGGCTGCTTGAGCGCGTTTGCGGTCGAACACGCCTCGCCCGCCTGACCCAACACCCCCGCCCGACCGGCCCTGCCCCGCCGGGGCCTCAGGCCGGGGGCGACCCTTCGGCATACCGTGCAAGACAGGCCGCCACGCCCGCGCTGCGCAGGCGCTGCCGCCATTGGGCAAAGGCCCGGCCGAGCCGCGCGTTGCCGCCCAACTCGCCGAACACCTCGGCGAAGCCGAGAAATCCCGCCCCCGCGGCGCGGCGCTTCAGCTCGGCGGCGCGCGGGTCGTTGAGCTGCGCCTCCGGCGTCACGTCGCAATAGTGGCACCAGATCGCCAGCTCCAGCGCCAGCCCCGAAACCGGCGCATCGGCGGCCAGCGCGTCGCGCAGGCTGGGCAGGATGAACTTGGGCTGCCGGTCCGAGCCGAAGGCCGCGTTGCGCGCGATGCTGTCGCCGATCGCGGGGTTCGAGAACCGCTCGATCACGCTGTCGAGGTAGGCGGCGTAATCCTGCCCCGCGAGCGGCGGCAAGAGCGGCATCACCTCGCGCATCATCAGCGCGCGCAGCCAGTCGCGGATCACGGGGTCACGCATCGCGTCATGCACCTGCGCATGGCCCGTCAGCGCGGCGGCGTAGGACATCGCGGCATGGCTGGCGTTCAGAAGCCGCAGCTTCATCCGCTCATGGCCCGCCACATCCGCGACGAAGGTCACGCCCACCTCCTCCAGCGGCGGGCGGCCGGCCGCGAAGCGGTCCTCGATCACCCAGTCCCGGAACGGCTCGCACAGCACAGGCGCCCCGTCCTGCAGGCCGATCTCCGCGCAGAGCCGCGCGCGCTCGGCCCCGGTCACCGCGGGGCAGATGCGGTCGACCATGGAATTGGGAAAGGCGCAGGTCGCGGCGATCCACTCGGCAAGGCCGGGATCCCGCGCCGCGGCAAGGCCCGAGACCAGCCGCTCGGCGATGGCCCCGTTGCCCTGCAGGTTGTCGCAGGACAGCACCGTCAGGCCGCCCCTCCCCACCAGCCGCCGCGCCCGCAGGGCCGCGACGATCATGCCGAAGACGGTGCGCGGCACCACGGCCCCGGCCGCGTCGGCGGCAAGATCGGGGTGCGACAGGTCCGGCAGCCCGTCCGCCCCGAGGAAATAGCCCCCCTCGGTGATCGTCAGCGACAGGATGCGGATCTCGGGCGCGGTCAGCGCCGCGACGATGGCGGCCGGGTCGACGGGCAGGAACCCGGTCATCACCGCCGTGACCCGCGTGGCGACATGCCCCGGCGCGCGTTCGGTCACCGAACTCAGCCCGTCCTGCGCCAATAGCGCCGCGCGCATCGCGTCATCCTCGGGGCGCACCCCCGCGCCCAGCACGCCCCAGTCATGCCCGAGCCCCATGCCGAACAGATCGTCGAGATAGACGCCCATGTGCCCGCGGTGGAAATTGCCGACCCCGACATGCACGATGCCGGGTGTCAGCGCGGCAGGGTCATGGCGCGGCGCGGCCACCCCCGCGGGCAGGGCGCCGAGCGCCTGGAGGCACAGCCGTTGCATCGGGTCAGACCGCCGTGAAGCCGCCGTCGATCGGCAGCGCGGCCCCCGAGATCATCGAGGCCCCGTCGCTCAGCAGGAACACCACCGGCGCCGCGATCTCGTCCTCGGTCGCCCAGCGCCCCAGCGGCATGGTCTGCAGGAACGGCCCCTCGATCTCGGGTCGGCCCCAGTACCAGGCCGACATCGGCGTCATCACCACCGTCGGATGCACGCTGTTCACGCGGATGCCATGCGGCCCCAGCTCCAGCGCCGAGACGCGGGTGATGTTGTCCAGCGCCGCCTTGGACGAGCCGTAGGAGATATGCCCCCTGAGGGCCACCAGCGAGGCCTGGCTCGAGACATTGACGATCACGCCGCCCTGCCCCCGCCGGATCATCTCGCGGCTGGCGTATTTCGTGACCAGCAGCGCACCGCGCGCGTTGATCGTGATGACCTTGTCGAAGACCTCGATGTCGGTCTCCATCGGCGTGGCGATCTCGCCGCCGAAGCCGCCGCAATTGACCACGCCGTAAAGGTCGCGCCCCTCGATGGCCGCGCGCACGCTCTCTTCCGAGGCGAGGTCGAAGACCACCGTGTCGCAGCCGGTCTCGGCCGCCAGCGCCGCCAGCCGGTCGCCGTCCCGCCCCGAGGCCAGCACATCGGCCCCTTCGGCCACCAGATGCCGCACGATCGCGCCGCCGATGCCGCCGCTTGCCCCCGTCACGAGGATCGTGCCCCTGTCGAGACCCTTCATCCGTTCTTCTCCTGTCCTGTTGCGCCCCTCGGGCGGAAAACCAGCTGTGCCGCCATCGCTCAGGGCGCCATCAGGGATGCGCCCGTCTCCGGGTCGAAGACGACCGCCTGGCCCATGTCGAGATGCAGCGCCGCCTCGGTCTTCTCGCGCAGCCCCGCGCGCGCCGGCAGCCGCGCCACCAGCGATTGCCCCGCCGCCTCGAGCATGGCGTAGATGTCGGGCCCGGTCGGCTCGATCAGCTCGACCCGTGCCGCGAAGGGAACCGAGCCCGGCCCCGCCTCGGTCGAGATCCACTCGGGCCGCAGGCCCAGCTCGATCTCGCGCCCCTCGGCCAGCGGCAGGGTCTCGCGCGGCAGGGGCAGGCGCAGCGCGCCCGCCGCCGCCGCCGCCGTCCCCTGCGCGACAAAGGCCCCGTTTTGCACCCGGCCCTTGACCAGGTTCATCGCGGGCGAGCCCATGAAGGTGGCGACGAAGCGGTTGGCCGGGCGGTCGTAGATCTCGGCGGGCGTGCCGAACTGCTGCACCGCGCCGCCCTCCATCACCGCGATCTTCGTGGCCATGGTCATCGCTTCGACCTGGTCATGGGTGACGTAGACGATGGTGGTGCCCAGCCGCTGATGCAGGCGCTTGATCTCGGTGCGCATGTCCACCCGCAGCTTCGCGTCGAGGTTCGACAGCGGCTCGTCGAACAGGAACAGCCGGGGGTCGCGCACCAGCGCCCGGCCCATGGCGACGCGCTGGCGCTGGCCGCCCGACAGGGCCGCGGGCTTGCGCTTCAGCAGGTGCCCGATCTGCAGAAGCTCGGCCACCTCGGCGACCTTGGCGGCCTGCGCCGCCTTGTCCATCCCCGCCATCCGCAGCGGAAAGGCGATGTTCTTCTCGACCGTCATCGCCGGGTAAAGCGCGTAGGACTGGAACACCATGGCGATGTTGCGCGCCTTGGGCTCCAGCCCGTCGATGCGGCGATCCTCCAGCCGGATCTCGCCGCCCGACAGCTCGGTCAGACCGGCGATCATGTTCAGAAGCGTGGACTTGCCGCAGCCCGAGGGGCCGACCAGCACCAGGAAATCCCCCGCCTCGATGTCGATCGAGACCTCGTGCAGAACCTCGGTCCCGCCGAAACGCTTGGTGACGCGGTCGATGCTGAGCGATGCCATGACTATCCTTTCACCGCCCCGGACGTCAGGCCGCGCAGGAAATACCTGCCGCCGACGATGTAGACGAGCATGGTCGGCAGGGCGGCGATCATCGCGCCGGCCATGTCGACGTTGTAGGCCTTGGTCCCCGTCGAGGTGTTGACGAGGTTGTTGAGCGCGACCATCAGCGGCCGCGTGTCGGGCCCCGCGAAGGACGCCCCGAACAGGAAATCGTTCCAGACATTCGTGAACTGCCAGATGATCGCCACCACGAAGATCGGCCAGCTGATCGGCACGAGGATGATGGTGAAGATCTGCCAGAACCCCGCCCCGTCCATCCGCCCCGCCGCGATCAGCTCGTCGGGAACGGTGACGTAGAAATTGCGGAAGAAGAGCGTGGTGAAGGGGATGCCGTAGCACACATGCACCAGCACCAGCCCGCCCAGCGTGCCCGCAAGGTCCAGCAGGCCTAGCCCCCGCGCCATCGGGATCAGCACGATCTGGAACGGGATGAAACAGCCGAACAGCAGCATCCCGAAGATGATGCTGTCGCCCCGGAACCGCCATTTCGACAGCACGTAGCCGTTGACCGCCCCCAGCGCGACCGAGATCGAGACGGCGAAGATCACCAGCAGGATCGAGTTCCAGAAATACCCGCGCAGCCCCTCGCAGGCCACCGCGATACAGGCCGAGGACCACGCCAGCCCCCAGGCCTCGAAGGACACAAGCCGCGGCGGCGACAGGATGGTCGCGGTCTCGAACCCCGCGCCCCCGGTGATCTCGGGCATGGTCTTGAGCGAGGTGAAGACCATCGCCACCAGCGGCACGAGAAAGAGCGCCGCCGCCACGAGCAGCACGAGATAGATGAAGGCCCGTCCGCCCCGGCGGCGCATGTCAGCGGTCATTGCGCAGCTCCGAATACAGGTAGGGCACGATCAGCACGGTCAGCAGCACCAGCATCATCACCGCGCTGGCCGCCCCCATCGCCATCTCGTTGCGCGAAAAGGTGAATTCATACATGAAGGTCGACGGCAGCTCGGTGGCGAACCCCGGCCCCCCGCGGGTCAGCGCGACGACCAGGTCGTAACTCTTGATCGCCAGGTGCCCCTGCACGACGATCGCGGTCAGAAAGGCGGGCCGCAGCGCCGGGATGATGATGTGCCAGTAGATCGCCGGCCCCGACGCGCCGTCCATCCGCGCGGCCGAGATGATCTCGGTGTTGATCCCGCGCAGCGCGGCGAGAAACAGCGCCATGACGAAACCGCTCGCCTGCCACGCGCCCGCGATCACGACGCAATAGATCGCCATCTGCGATTGCGTGATCCAGTCGAAGCTGAAACTCTCCCAGCCCCAGGTGCGAAAGGCGTGCTGAAGACCCAGGTCCGGCGACATCAGCCATTGCCACGCGACGCCGGTCACGATGAAGCTCAGCGCCATGGGATACAGGTAGATCGTGCGCAGCGCCCCCTCGGCGCGGATCTTCTGATCGAGCAGGATCGCAAGCCCCAGCCCGATCACCAGCGTCCCGCCGATGTAGAGCAGGCCGAAGATGGCGAAATTCTCGACCGCCACCTCCCAGCGCGGATGCGACCAGACGCGGGCGTAATTGTCGAACCCCTCCCAGCGGTCGAAGCGCGGCAGCATCCGCGACCGCGTGAGCGAGATCACGAAGGTCAGCGCGATGAAGCCGTAAACCGACACCGCCACCAGCACGAGGCTGGGCAGAAGCGTCAGCTGCGGAAGTCGGGCCTTGAGAAAGCGCATGGATCGGCTCGGCGTTGAACGGGCCACCGGGACGCCGCCCGCGGCGGGGCATGTCCGGTTGGCAGGAAACCGCGGGCGCGCACACGGCGCAGGGAAGCGGGGGGGAAGCGATGGGCGGCCGCGGAGCGCCGCCGCCCATCACCACGGGGAGGAAGCCCTCAGAGCGCGCCGCCCACCGACGCGACCAGCGCCTCGGCCGCGGCCGCGGGGGTCATGTCGGAATTGGCGAATTGCGTCACCACGTCGAGATAGGCCGCCTGCACCGAGGCGGGCTGCCCGTGCCCATGCGCAAGCGACCCGAACAGCGTGCCGGCATCCGTCGCCTCGACCAGGTCGGCCATCGAGGTCTGACCGCAGACATCGAAATTCGCCGACGGCACATCGGTGCGCGCCGGGATCGACCCCTTGGCGAGGTTGAACGTCTCCTGGAAGCTCACCGACATCGCCGCCGAGGCCATGTTGCGCTGCGCGGCCTGCGCCTCCTCGCCCACGTCGAACATGGCGAAGAAATCGGTGTTGAACAGGAACGCCCCGTCGGTGCCCGGCACCACGGCGCACAGAACCTGCTCGCCCGGCGTCAGGCCCGCGTTGATCACCTCGCCCTTGGCCCAGTCGCCCATGATCTGCATCCCGGCCTCGCCGTTGATGACCATGGCGGTGGCCAGGTTCCAGTCGCGCCCGGCATAGCCCGGATCGGCATAGCCCAGCACGCGGCGGAAGATCTCGAAGCTTTCGACGATCCCCTCGGACCCCAGCGCGTCCATGTCGGCGTTGATGATCGCGGCCTCGTAAAGCTCGGGCGACACCGACAGCACGATCGCTTCCCAGATCGTCGCCTCCTGCCAGGCCTGCCCGCCCATCGCCACGCCGACGTGACCGGCGGCCTCGATGGCATCGGCCGCGGCAAAGAACTCGTCCCAGGTGGTGGGCATCGACAGGCCCAGCTCCTCGAAGATTTCGGCATTCGCCCAGACCCAGTGCGGGCGGTGGATGTTCACCGGGGCCGCGACCCATTCCCCGTCAAAGGTGCCGAAGGCCTGCACCGCGGGCGGAACCACGTCGTTCCAGCCCTCGGCCTCGGCCACCGCGTTGAGATTGCCGAGGAAGCCCTCGTCCGCCCAGTCGCGGACCGTCATGCCCAGCATCTGCGCCGCGGTCGGCGGGTTGCCCGCCACCACGCGGGCCCGCAGCGCGGTCATCGCGGCATCGCCGCCGCCGCCCGCGATCGCCATGTCGACCCAGCCGGTGCCACGCGCCTGCAGATCCTCCTGCAGCACCGCGATGGCCGCGGCCTCGCCGCCCGATGTCCACCAGTGCATGACCTCGACCTCGTCGGCCAGGGCCGGCGCGCTCAGGGCGGTCATCGAAAGCAGGGCACCAACGCCCCGTGTCAGATACTTCGTCATCTTCTCCTCCATGTTGACGACAGCATGATTATGTTTTTGTATCGAACAAATACGAATTCAGGCCATTGTCAACAGGTTTTCGATGCGAGACGATGCGCCGGAAGGAGACGCCGCCCCATGCTCACCCTCAGGAATGAGACCGAAGCCACCATCCTGCAGGTTCTCGCCAAGGGCGCGCCCCTCAGCCGGGCCGAGCTGGCGCGCGAGATGGGCGTGACCCGCTCGACCGTCGGCGCCCCCACCGCGCGGCTGCTCGACCTGGGCCTTCTGCGCTTCGCCGATCCGCTCGACACCGACCCGAAAACCGCCGTCCGGCGCTTCGGCCGCCCCGGCGAGCGGCTGGAACTCACGCCGGGATTCTGCACCTTCGCGGCGGTCGACATCTCCTTCGGCTGCATCAAGGTCGGGCTGACCGACACCCTTGGCGGCATCGTCGCCTTCCGCAGCCGCGACATCGCCCCCGCCGAGCAGACCGCCCAAGCCACGATGGAAACCGTGGCCGAGCTGACCCACGCGCTGATCGACGGGCGCGACGATGTCGCGGGGCTTGCGGTGTCGGTTCCGGGCGTGGTCACCGACAACGGCCTGATCCTGCGCGCGCCCACGCTGGGCTGGCGCGACGTGCCGCTGACCGCGCAGCTCAGGGACAGCCTGCCGCGGATCGACCGGCTGCATGTCTCCAACGACGCCTCGCTCTACGCGGCGGCCTTTTCGAATCGCCATCCCGACCGCCTCGGCGGCAATGCCATCGTGGTCTGGATGGACGCGGGCATCGGCGGCGGGCTGGTCGCCAACGGCGCGGTGATCAACGGCAATGCCGGGCTGGCCGGGGAAATCGGCCACATGTTCATCTCGGCGCGCGACGGCGCGGCGATGCACCGGCTCGAGGATATCGCGGGCTACGCGGCGCTGATGTCGCGCAGCCGCGCCCTGGGCGGATCGGCCGACAGCATCGAGAGCCTTCTGGACGAGTATCGCGCAGGCCACCCCGGCACCCGCCGCGCCCTGCAGGACTGGAGCCGCGCGCTCGCCGAGGGGTTGACCAA
Source organism: Roseicyclus sp. (assembly GCA_025211115.1). Classification (GTDB taxonomy): domain Bacteria; phylum Pseudomonadota; class Alphaproteobacteria; order Rhodobacterales; family Rhodobacteraceae; genus Roseicyclus. The sequence goes on from JAOARA010000145.1 coordinate 12,356, forward strand.
CCTCACCAGCATCATGGACCCCGGCGTCATGCTGTTCTCGGGCCCCATGGCCGCGATCCTGAAGGAGCTCGAGACCGAAACCTTCGCCGCCTACACCTCGATGCTTCAATACGGCACGCCCCCCGCCCGCTGGCGGATCGAGCTGTCGGACGACCGCACCCTCGTGCGCGCGGGCGCGATCATGCTGCGCCACGATCTCTTCACCTTCGGCGAAGGGGCGATGGGCCGCGCGGCCTCGGGGCTGCAGCTGGCTTGAACCGGCGCGCGCGGCGCGTCATCCTTGCCCGACAGGCCGCGCCGAAGGATCACCCCCGAGATGACCGACACCGATACCCCCGCCCCGCCCCCGCTCGAGTTCTTCTGCCGGCTCGAGGTCGAGCTTGCCCCGATCCGCGAGATGGGACAGGGCCGCGCGGGCCAGCGGCGGATCATCCCCATCATCGGCGGGCGCGTCACCGGCCCGACCCTCTCGGGGCAGATCCTGAACCTCGGCGCGGATTGGCAGACGATCCATGCCGACGGCAATGCCCATCTCGACACGCGCTACGCCTTCGAGACCGACGACGGCGCGCTGATCGAGATCGTGAACACCGGGCTGCGCAACGGCCCGCCCGAGGTCATCGCGGCCCTGGCCCGCGGCGAGACTGTCGCGCCCGACAGCTATTACATGCGCACCCATGCCCGGCTCGAAAGCGGCGCCCCGCGCTATGACTGGGTCAACCGTCGGCGCTTCGTCGGCCGCGGCCGGCGCGCGGGCGCC
>JAOARA010000146.1 GCA_025211115.1 Roseicyclus sp.
CCAGCATCGCATAGGCGGCTTCGGGGATCATCGGCAGGTAGATGACGACCCGGTCGCCCTTCTCGACGCCCAGCCCCTTGAGCACGTTGGCGAAGCGGCCCACCTGCTCGGACAGCTCGTTGTAGGTGATGTGCTGGGCCTCGTCCGTCGGCTCGTCCGGCTCGAAGATGATCGCGGTCTGGTCGCCGCGGGTGGCGAGGTGACGGTCGATGCAGTTGGCGGCCACGTTCAGCGTGCCGTCCTCGTACCAGCGCACATGCACGTCGTCATGGGCAAAGGACGTGTCCTTCACCTTTGTATAAGGCTTGATCCAGTCGATGCGCTTTCCGTGCTCGTCCCAGAACGCCTCGGGGTCGTTGATCGAGGCGGCATACATCGCGTCGTAGCGCGCGGCGTCGACATGTGCGTCGCCAAGCAGGGCGGGGCCGGATTGAGTATCTGTGGCCAAGGTAGTTCTCCCTCGAGTGTTACGCGCCGTCAGGCGCATGAAGGCGATCCGTGCCGATCCTGGCACGGACCGGTTCGCGGATGTGATCTGCCGCATCCAGCCGACAGGCTTGCGGCACGCGGACCCCGGACGGGGCATCGAAATATGGTCAGCCTCCCCTAACCTGCAGACCCGTTTCTCGGGGCGCTTGATCGGATCGGTCCCTAGTCCCATCCGTTCCGATCTGCGCCGACCGACAGGCCGCATATCCTTCGGGGGTCAATACGCGACCCACCACCGGATGTGGCGAGAAGATGACAGGTCCGCCGTAAATCACGAACATCTGACTGAGGGTGCAGAAGTTTTGTGTAAACGCTTTTCTCTTCACGCCGCAGAAAGAGTCAATAAGTTTACAATATGCAACTCAAGGCTGTAGTTTCAGGGGGTTTTCGCCTCGGCTGAACGGTGGCGGACGCGGATGGCCCGCCCTGTTTTCTGCGCTGCGGCGTGGATGCCTCGGCCCGAGGGCCTTGATATCGCCCGAGGTGCCCCTATGCGGGGCCGGATTCGCCGCCGCTTTCGCTCCCGCCGTCGCGGCGCACGCCGAAGCTGTCGCCGAGCCAGGGCATCCGGCTGCGGCCGGGCTCCGCGAAATGCTCTTCGATCAGGTCGCGCGCGCGCGCGGCGATCTGCGCAGGGATCGGGCCGGTCCAGTCGTCGGTCGCGTAGAGCACGATCCGCCGCGAGATCGGCGCGCCCGGCAGCGGATGCGCGTCGATGCGGTCGGCGAAGCGCCCCGCGCGCAGCAGGCTGAGCGGTGTGGTGATCGTCCAGCCGCTGCCGCCGGCGACCAGCGCGCTGATCGACTGGTTCGAATCCATCTCGAAGCGTTGCGGCGGGCTGAGGCCCGCACCGGCCAGGTAGCGTTCGATCTGTTGGCCCATCACCTGGTCCGGGTCACGGCGCACGAAGGTCAGATGCGACAGCGCCCCCAGCCCGCCCGCGACCGAGGTTCCGGCCGGAACGGCCAGGATGTAGGGATCTTCGATCAGCGGATGCGCCAGCGTGCCCGGCGGATCGGGGCTTCCGGCGGCGCAGATCACGATGTCGAGCTCGCGTGCCGCGATCTGCGCGTGCAGCGCATGGCTCGCCCCCGTCACGAGGTGAAAGGCGCAATGGGTCATCGCCTCGGCCAGGTCGATGGCCAGCTGCGGGGTCACCTCGTTCTCGAAATCGTCGATCACCCCCATCGACAGGGCCGAAAGCTCGGCCAGGTCCAGCATCGACAGGCCGCGCTGACCGGCCCTCAGTGCCTGCAGCGCCGCCTCGGCCCGGCCGAGGAACAGCCGCCCCGCCGGGGTCAGCACCATCGGGCGGCGCGAGTGGTCGACCAGTTCCACCCCGAGCGCGAGGCTCAGGTTGCGCAACTGCTGCGACACCGCGGGCGCGCTCATGCCGAGCCGGTCCGCGGTGACGGCGACCGAGCCGGTCCGCGCGAGCGTCTCGAACACCTCGAGCCCGCGCAGCGTCAGCCCCTTGAGCAAGGTTTCGGGCATCAGGCGGTCACGATCTGTTCGAGCAATTCGACGGAAAAGGCGATTTCATGCGTTGGCGGCAGCGGGTCCGGTGCATCCCTGAGATCGGCGTCGAACAGGCTTGCGCCCAGCCCGTCCTCGGTCAGCGCGACCAGCCAGGCCGCGTGGTTCACCGGCCCGCCCAGCGGGCTGTCGGGGGGCTGCCCGTTCGCCACTGCGGCGAAGAGCGGCGGCAGCGCCTCGGCGGCCATGCGCCCCAGCCGAACCGGCGCGACCAGGTCGGGATGCGCCAGCCGCACCGGCCCCGCGGGGCCGAAGCCCAGAGCGATCAGGCCGCGGCCCGACAGCCGGTCGAGCGCACGGATCATCGCGCCCGGCGCGCTTGCGCGTTCCAGCCGGGCCATGGCGATGCCCTGTGCAAGCGCCATCTGCGCCAGTTCTCCCATCGCCCCGGCCAGCGCCGGTGCCGCGAAGCCATGCGCGGCGTCGATGCGGATCAGCCCGGCACGCGGCCGGGTCTCGGTCGGGGGCGCGTCGGCGTGAATGCGCCCGTAGCGCAACAGGCGGATGTCGCGCAGCAGCGCCTCCATCCCGTTGTGCCGTTCGCCCGCGGCCTCGGCCGCCGCGACCTCGGCTGCGACATGCCGGGCGACCGGGTCGGAAACACCGGCGCGGGTCAGGCAATCGCAGGCCAGCGCATGGACATCGGGGAGGCTCAAGAGCTGCGTCATGTGCGCAGTCTTGTCATGGCCAAGCCGGGCGTCAATGCCGCAGGTTCACCCCTCGATCACGAGGTGCGGAAAGCGCCCTGCCGTGGCGCGGATCGCGGCGGCCAGCCGTTCATAGGCCGGCCCGGCCCCCGAGGCCGTGCGCCACACGAAGCCGACGGAGCGCGCGAAGCGGCGGCCGCGGAACGGCCGGATGGCCACGTCGCGCGCGCGGCCCGCGATCTCGCTTTCCACGTAGAGCGCCGGAAGAAAGGTCAGGCCCATGCCCATCGCCACCATCTGCCGCAACGCATCGAGCGAGGTGCCCTCGTATTCCCGCGACAGGTCCGCCCCGGTCTCGGCGCAGACGGCGGAAATCAGGTCGTAGAGCGCGTAGGCCGGCGATAGCGACAGGATGGTCTGCCCGGTCAGGTCGTCGTTGCTCAGCATCTCGCGCGCGGTCAGCGGGTGATCCACCGGCAGGGCGACCGACAGGGGCTCGCGGAACAGCCGCGCGGTGGAGAGGGTCGCGCCCGAGACGGGCAGCTGCGTCAGGATCAGGTCATGAACCCCGTCATGCAATTCGCGCAGCAGGTCGCGCGGCACCGCCTCGCGGATGTAGAGCCGCAGGTCGGGATGCGTCTCGCGCAGGTCGGCCACGACATGCGGCATCAGGTAGGGCCCCAGCGTCGCCGAGGTGCCCAGCCGGATGGTGCCGCCAAGCCCCGAGGTCAGCGTCACCGACAGGTCCAGAATGCCTTGTGTGGCGTCGAGGATCTCGCGCGCGCGGCGCGTCACCTCGCGCCCGGCGAGCGTCAGCCGCACCGGACCGCGCCCGCGTTCGACGAGCGTCAGGCCCAGCGTCTCCTCCAGCGTCTTGATCTGCACGGAAAGGGACGGCTGCGAGATGCCGCAACTTTCCGCGGCCTCGCGGAAATGCTGCGTTTCCTCGAGCGCGATCAGGTATCGCATCTGCCGCAGGGTGATCGGTGGGACGCTGTTGGCCATGGCGCGAGATTAGCTTTTTCCAATCGAACTTCAATACAAGACTGTATTTTCCCTATGCTGGTCCTGCGCTAACTCTCCACCTGTCAACAGACAGGATAACGGGACGTGGGCACGCGCGGACCGTTGTCGGAGGGGTCGCAAAGCTGGTGGTTGTCCCTTCCAGCGTTCACGGACCTTGCGGACCCTCCATTCCGGGTGCATCCCTTCGGCCCCTGCCGTCAGCCGGGGGGATGCATCCGGACCTTTGATCCCTTCCCCCTGAGCCCCCCGCTTGGCTCAGTCGATCACCGTCACCTCGGGGGCCGTGCGCCGCAGGATGCCGCGCAGGATCTGCGCAAGCTCCATGTGCTCGGTGGCGCGGGCCGCGCGCTTGCGCCAGACCATGCCGACAGTGCGGAACGGTTGCGGCCCGGCCAGCGGCCGCGCCGTGACAAGGCGGTTGGGCTGAACCTCGGACCGCACGTAGAGCGCGGGCAGCAGCGACAGGCCAAGACCCATGCCGACCATCTGCCGGATCGTGTCGAGCGACGTGGCGCCGTAATCCAGGCTGATCTCGGCGCCGGTGTCCTCGCAGATCTGGCGCACCTGCTCGTGCAGCTTGTGCCCCGGTTCCAGCGACAGGATCGTCTCGCCCTTCAACCGGTCGCGCGGCACCGCGTCGAGCGCGGCAAGGGGGTGGTCGTTCGCCGCCACCGCCAGCAGCGGCTCGCGGAACAGGCGCGCGGTTTCCAGCTCGTGACCCCGTACCGGCAGGGGCACGAACAGCATGTCGAGCGTGCCATCGTCGAGCCGCGCCAACAGGTCCGCCGCGGCCCCTTCGCGCACGTAAAGCCGCAGGTCGGGGTGCGAGGCGTGCAGATCGGGGATGACCAGCGGCAGGAAATAGGACCCCAGCGAGGCGACGACGCCGACGCGCACGGTTCCGCCCAGCGGTTGCCGCCCGCGATGCGCGAGGTCCAGGATCTCGTCCACCTCGCGCAGGATGCGCCGGGCCCTCGTTGCGATGTCATGCCCTTCGGGGGTCATGATGACCCGCGCCCTGGATCGTTCCACCAGAGTCAGCCCCAGTTTTTCCTCGAGCGCCGACAGCTGTGCGGAGAGGGTGGGCTGGGTCACATGCGCCCGCTCGGCTGCGCGGCGGAAGTGCAGCGTTTCGTCGAGAAGGGCGAGATATCGGAGTTGTTGAAGCGTCGGCATACGGGTTTTCTTATAGATAACTTCTATCAAAATCCAGTTTCGTTTCGATTGGACCTATGTCGCCCCGCCCCCTATCTCGCCCTCCAACACGGGTGAGGTGGATGACGGCATTCAATTCCATACTGGCGGTGCAGGGGGCGGGGACGGCGCAGGATGCCGTCGTGGCCGAGGCGGTGCGCTTGGCGCGTGACAACGCCGCCGTCCTGACGGTCGTCGACGTGATCGAGGCCGACGAGCCGCCGCAAGATGCCGTCGCGGTCCGCCGCGCCCGCCTGGCCGAGGCCGCGCGAGCGGCGCGTGCCACCGGACTCGACGCGAGCGAAGCCGTGCTGCACGGCGAGCCCGCGGTCGAGGTCATCCGCATGGTCCTGCGCGAAGGGCATGACCTTGTGATCGCGGGGCCGGGCCCGGCGGCCGAGGGGCTGATCCGCGACTGCCCCTGTCCGGTCCTCGTGGTGAAACCCGAAGGGTTCGCCTCGCCGGTCTCGCTCAACGGTATCGGCGCGGCGACGGGATAACGAATGGCCGCACGCGGGGCGGCGCAACAGGAGAGGGGCAAGGCGGTGGCGAAATCAGGCGCAGAGGTGCCGCGGGTCTACGGTGGCCCGGCGGGCTGGATCTCGGTGGCGATACCCGCCGCGATCTTTGTCTGGATGCTGCAATATGTCGGCCCG
>JAOARA010000147.1 GCA_025211115.1 Roseicyclus sp.
GCTTCGCCTCGATCGCCTCCCAGATCTTTTCCGCCACGTTGATCCCGTCGAACCGCTCCAGCTCCTGGATGCCGGTGGGCGAGGTCACGTTGATCTCGGTCAGCCAGCCGCCGATCACGTCGATGCCGACGAAGACCTGCCCCATCTCGCGCAGGCGCGGGCCGATGGCGGCGCAGATCTCGCGCTCGCGCTCGGTCAGGCCGACCTTCTCGGCGCGCCCGCCCACATGCATGTTGGACCGCGTCTCGCCCTCGGCCGGCACCCGGTTGATCGCGCCCACCGGTTCGCCATCGACCAGGATCACGCGCTTGTCGCCCGCGGCGACGTCCGGCAGGAACTTTTGCGCGATCAACGGCTCGCGGTTCATGCCGGTGAACAGCTCGTGCAGCGAATTGAGGTTGCGGTCGCTTTCCGGCAGGCGGAACACGCCCGCGCCACCGTTGCCGTAAAGCGGCTTGAGGATGATGTCGCCGTGCTTTTCCTTGAACGCCCGCAAGACCGACAGGTCGCGCGCGATGGTGGTGGGCGGCGTGAGCTCGGGGAAATCGAGCACCAGCAGCTTCTCGGGCGAGTTGCGCACCCAGAACGGGTCGTTCACGACAAGCGTCTGCCCCTTCAGCCGGTCCAGCAGATGCGTCGTCGTGATATAGCCCATGTCGAAGGGCGGGTCCTGCCGCAGCCAGACGACATCGACATCGGCAAGGTCCAGATCGACCGGGTCGCCGAGACGGGCGTGATCGCCCTGCACGCGCTGCACCGTCACGGGCTGCGCCACGGCCATGATCCGGCCCTCGCGGTAGCTCAGGTGGTCGGGCGTGTAGACCCAAAGCTCGTGACCGCGCGCCTGCGCCTCCTCGGCGAGGCGGAAACTGCTGTCCGCGTTGATGTTCACCGACCCGATCGGGTCCATCTGAAAGGCGACCTTCATCGGCTCGCTCCCGCCTGTTGTGTCGTGCCTTGTTTGGCGCGACCGACAGTCGGGCGCAAGCCTGCGCGCTCAGGCGGCCTGCAGGGCGTTGGGGATCACGTCGATCCGACCGCTCCCGTCGACCAGCGCGACATCGAAGCGCATCGGCGTCAGCGATCCCCTGGGAAAGAACCCCAGCGCCGCCTCGGCACTGGCCAGAAGTCTGGCGATCTGGCGCCGTGTCAGATGGGCCGCAGCCGCCGCGAAGCTTTTCGACGACTTCACCTCGACGAAGACGACCTCACCGCCCTTTTCGAACACGAGGTCGATTTCACCCACGGGTCCGCGCCAGCGCCGGCAGACCAACCGGTGCCCGGCCCCCTGGTAGGCCCTGAGCACCCGCTCTTCCGCGGCGCGCCCCTTGAGATGCGAGATCAGTCCACTCATCCGTCACCTTCCCGTTTCAGCGCAAGCGCGCGTTGGTAGACCTCCCGCCGGGGCAGGCCCAGCGCCTCGGCCACTTCGGCGGCGGCCTCCTTGACACGCAGCCGCCCGAGCGCCGCGACCAGTGCGCCGTCGACATCCGCCTGCGATGGCGCGACCGCGACCGGGTGGCCAACGACCAGCACGATTTCGCCCTTGACCGGCGCATCGGCAAGCCCGTCGCGCAGCGTGCCCAACGTGCCGCGCCGCACCTCTTCGAACCGTTTCGTCAGTTCCCTGCATAGCGCAGCTTTCCGCCCTTCGCTCCATCTTTCGCACAGTTCGGTTAACAGGCGTTGAATGCGTTTCGGGCTTTCGTAGAGGATCAGCGTGGCCTCGACCGCGCCGATCTCGTCGAGCCAGCGCGCCCTTGCCCCCGCCTGGGCCGGGGGAAAGCCCGCGAAGAGGAACCGGTCCGACGGCAAGCCCGACAGGCTGAGCGCGAGGATCGCCGCCGAGGGACCGGGCGCGCCTGTCACCGTGGCCCCCGCCTCGATCGCCGCGCGCGCCAGCTGGTAGCCGGGGTCGGCCACCACGGGCGTCCCGGCTTCCGAGCAATAGGCGACGCTGCGCCCCTGCGCGAGCGCCTCGAGGATGCGCGGACGCACCGCCGCGCCATTGTGGTCATGGTAGGCCCAGAGCGGCCTGTCGCCCGGCTTGATGCCGTGGATTTCCATCAGGTGCCGCAGGGTGCGCGTGTCCTCGGCGGCCAGCACATCGGCGCTGGCCAGGATGTCGAGCGCCCGCAGGGTGATGTCCCGCGCCGCACCGATCGGCGTGGCCACGAGGTAGAGGCCCGGTGCGAGGGCGCTGTCGCGCGCGCGGGCTTCGGCGGTGTGCATCTTGTCTGTCATAAGTGGTGTCTCGCCCATGAAGGCCCCGCGGGTGTCGGCATCGTTTACTTGCCGTGCCTTAGGCCTTAGCCTAGCTCCGACAGGACAGGCAGGGCCCTACGGAGGTTTACGTTCCATGTTTTCGGTTTCGCGTTCGATCCGCAACCCCTTGCGGTTTCTGGGTGTTGTGCTCGTCGCTGCCTTGGTCGCGGCTTGCCAGGTCAGCGTGCCGGGCGGCACCGCCCCCCGGATCGGCGGACAGACGGTGCAGGTGGCGATGCTGCTGCCCGTCACCTCCACGCAAGGCGGGGATGCCACGATCGCCCGCAGCCTCGAGAACGCCGCGCGCCTCGCCGCCTCCGAGGTGTCGGGCGTGACGGTCGAGATCACGGTCTACGACACCGCGGGCCAATCGGCGCAGGCCGCGGCCGTCGCCCGGCAGGCGGTGCAGGCCGGTGCGGATGTCATCGTCGGCCCGCTCCGGTCGGATGCCGCGGCCGCCGTGGGCGTCGCGGTGGCGAACACCAACGTGCCGGTGCTGAGTTTCTCCAACAACACCGAGATCGCGGGCGGCAATGTCTTCGTGCTGGGCCACACCTTCCAGAACACCGCGGCGCGCGTCGTCTCCTATGCCGCGGCGCAGGGTCGGACCCGCATCGTCCTTGCCCATGCCCAGAACCTCGCAGGCCAGGTCGCCCGTGACGCGGTGATGCGCGCCGCCCCCACGGCCGGGGCGACGGTGGTCGCCACCGTGCCTTACGAGTTCTCGCAGACCGGTGTCATCAACACCGTGCCGCAGATCGTTTCGGCCGTGCGCGACACCGGGGCGAACGGGCTGATGCTGACCGCGGACAGCGCCGGCGCCCTGCCCTTCTTCGCGCAGCTGCTGCCGGAAAACGGGCTCGACATCGAGGGCGTGCGGGTGATGGGGCTGACGCGCTGGGACACGCCGCCGCAGACGCTGGAGCTGTCCGGCCTGCAGGGCGGGTGGTTCGCCGTCCCCGATCCGCAGGCCACCGCCGATTTCAACGCGCGTTACGAGGCCGCCTATGGCGCCGCGCCGCATATCCTGGGCGCGCTCGGCTATGACGCGATCCGGGCCGCGGGCGAAACCGCGGCGACCGTGGGGCGGCTTGGCGTGGCGGACCTGACCGCAAGCTCTGGTTTCCAGGGGGCGAACGGGGTATTCCGACTTCTCGGAGATGGCACGAACCAGCGCGCGATGGCCATCACTCAAGTGATAGACAACCAGGTGGCCGTGATTGACCCCGCCCCAAGACGCCTTGGCGGTTTCGGTTTCTGACCGGAACCCGACGCTTCCCCCCACCCCCTCGGAACCGGGCGAGCTGATCGCGCCGGCAGAGCAGATTATGGACGAGGCGGCGCTCTGCGCAGCCCTCGACGCGGCGGTTGCGGGCCTGACCGACCCGGCCGAGATCCGCCGCGCCGCCACCCAGCTCCTGCAGGAGGCGCAGATCGCCGGGCGGCAGGCCATCGAGCGCAGCATCGAGGCGCGCCCGCTGACCGCGCGGCGCATCACGCGCGCCTATACCCACCTGACCGACGGGCTGGTGCGCGGGGTGCTGCACGTGGCCCAGGCGCATCTGCACCGCAACGACATGCCGAGCGAGACCGAGCGCGTCGCGGTCCTGGCCGTGGGTGGCTACGGCCGGGGCGAGATGGCCCCCTTCTCGGATGTCGACCTCTTGTTCGTGACACCCTGGAAGCTGACCCCGCATATCGAAAGCGTCATCGAATCGAGCCTTTACATGCTGTGGGATCTTCACATGAAGGTCGGCCACGCCAGCCGCACGGTGAAGGAGTGCCTCAGGCTCGGCAAACAGGATGTGACGATCCGCACCAGCCTGCTCGAGATGCGCTATCTCGCGGGCGAGGAGAGCATCGGCCACGAGCTTCAGACCGCGCTGCGCGAACAGCTCTTCCGCGGCACGGTGGGCGAGTTCATCGAGGCCAAGCTCGAGGAACGCTCGACCCGGCACAAGAAGCAGGGCGGCCAGCGCTATGTGCTCGAGCCGAACGTGAAGGAGGGCAAGGGGGGCCTGCGCGACCTTCAGACGCTCTACTGGATCGCCAAGTATGAACACGGCGTGCGCACCGCGGCCGAGCTGGTGAACCTCGGGGTGTTCCTGCCCGACGAATTCGCGGCCTTCGACGCGGCCGAGCGGTTTCTCTGGGCCGTGCGCTGCCACCTGCACCTGATCGCGGGGCGCGCGCAGGACCAGCTGACCTTCGACAACCAGGTCGCGGTCGCCGAACGGCTGGGCTACTCCGACCACTCGGGGCGGCGCGCGGTCGAGCATTTCATGCAGGACTATTTCCGCCACGCCACCCGCGTGGGCGAGCTGACCCGCATCTTCCTGACCGAGCTCGAGGCCCGCCACGTCAAGCAGGAGCCGGCGATCCTCGGCTTCCTGCTGGGCCGGTCCCGCAAGAAGCGGCTCAAGCGCGGCTACGCGCTCAAGCAGAACCGCATCACCCCCGCCGACGAGACGGCGTTTTTCGCCGACAAGCTCAACATCCTGCGGCTCTTCGAAGAGGCGCTGCGCACCGGCTACCTGATCCATCCCGACGCGATGCGCGCGGTCTCGGCCAACCTGGGCAAGATCGACGACGAGATGCGCCGCGACCCCGAGGCGGGGGGCATCTTCCTCGACCTCATGCTCAAGCACGGCAACCCCGAACGCGCGCTGCGGCGGATGAACGAGCTGGGCGTGCTGGCGGCCTTCCTGCCCGAGTTCGCGCCCATCGTCGCCATGATGCAGTTCAACATGTATCACAGCTACACGGTGGACGAGCACACGATCCAGGTGATCTCGACGCTGGCCCAGATCGAGCGCGAGGAGCTGGAGGAAGAGCTGCCGGTCGCCTCGGGCATCCTGAAGCGCGGCGTGAACCGCAAGGTTCTGTTCATCGCCAGCCTGCTGCACGACATCGGCAAGGGCCGGAAAGAGGATCACTCGATCGTCGGCGCCCGCATCGCCCGCAGCGTCGCGCCGCGGCTGGGCCTGAAACCCGCCGAGGCCGAGACGGTGGAATGGCTGGTGCGCTATCACCTGCTGATGTCCGACATGGCGCAGAAGCGCGACATCGCCGACCCGCGCACGGTGCGCGACTTCGCCAAGGCGGTGAAGACGCGCGAGCGGCTGGAGCTGCTGACCGTTCTCACGGTCTGCGACATCCGCGGGGTCGGGCCGAACACCTGGAACAACTGGAAGGCGACGCTGCTGCGCGGGCTTTACCGCGCCACGGCGACCGCGCTCGACACCGGGCTCGAGGATCTCAACCGCGACAAGCTCGAGGGCGAGGCGAAAAAGGCCCTGCGCAGCGCGCTTGAGGGCTGGCCGAAACCCGAGCTCAAGGCCGAGATGGACCGCCATTACGGCCCCTACTGGCAGGGTCTCGACCTTGCCACGCAGGTCACCTTTGCCGAGATGCTGCGCGACATCGGCGCCGACGAGATCCGCATCGACACCCGCGAGGACGAGGACCGCGACGCGACCCGCGTCTGTTTCGCGCTGAACGATCACCCCGGCATCTTCAGCCGCCTTGCGGGCGCCCTCAGCCTTGTCGGCGCGAATGTCGTGGACGCGCGGACCTACACCTCGAAGGACGGCTTCGCCACCGCCGTGTTCTGGGTGCAGGACGCCGAGGGCAACCCCTACGAGGCCCGCCGCCTGCCGCGCCTGCGCAACATGATCGACAAGACCCTGAAGGGCGAGGTCATCGCCTCGCGCGAGCTGGAGGGGCGCGAGAAGATCAAGAAGCGCGAGCGCCCCTTCAAGGTGCCCACCAACATCACCTTCGACAACGAAGGCTCCGAGATCTACACGATCATCGAGGTCGACACCCGCGACCGTCCCGGCCTGCTCTAC
>JAOARA010000148.1 GCA_025211115.1 Roseicyclus sp.
CTGCAGCAAGACGGCGGGCGCGGTTTCGGTCAGCCCCCAGGACGAGGTCATCAGCGGCACCTCGCCCTTCACCTCCATCGCCATGGTCTCGAGCGCGGTCCACACCTCCTGCGGGAGCGAGGCACCGGCGTAGAACATCAGGTCGAGGTCGGCGAAGAAGCGGCCGCGCAGGCCCGCGTCCTTCTTCAGTGCGGCAACCAGCATCGCATAGCCCAGCGGCACGTTGAACGAGAGGGTGGGGGCCACCATCGACAGGTTTTCGAGCGTGCGCTCGAACAGGCCCGCGACCGGCTTGCCGTCGTCGATGTAGAGCGTGCCGCCGTTCGAGAGCGCCATGTTGAAATTATGCGAGCCACCGAAGACATGGTTCCAGGGCAGCCAGTCCACCAGCACCGGCGGGCGGTCCTTGAGGAAGGGCAGCCCGTGCATCAGCTGCGCCTGGTTCACGCACATCATCCGATGCGTCGTCAGCACCCCCTTGGGCGCCGAGGTCGAGCCGGAGGTCATCAGGATCTTGCCCACCGTATCGGGCGTGACCGCCGCATGGGCGGCATCGACATCCACCGACGCATCGCCCCTGAGCAGCGTGTCGAAGCCGGTCACGTCGCCCCGCCCGGCGGTGCGGGAACAGACGATCTCGATCCCCTCGAGCGCGGGCAGGGCCAGCGCCTCGGCATACTGGCCCGCATCGACGGCATAGATCATCCGCGGCCGGATCAGCTCGACCGCGTGGACCAGCCGCCCATGCGCGCCATGCACCAGCGCGTATTGCTCGGCCACGGGGCAGAGCGGCACGCCCGCGTATTGCGCGGCCAGCGCCAGAAGGCCGTGATCCACCCCGTTGCCCGAGATCACGAGGATCGGCGTCTTGGGCCCCATGCCCCGCCCCAGAAGCGCCGCCGCAAGGGCGCGCACCTTGTCCAGCGCGCCGGCATAGCTCTCTTCCCGCCAGCCCGCACCATGGCGTTCGGCGAGAAAGACATGCTCCGGCCGCTCCCCGGCCCAGCGGTGCAGCCAGTCGCCGGTGCAGCGCGCCACGGGGCCAAGCGTGGCCTCGGCGCGCAACAGGATGGTGCCGTCCGCGCGATGCTCCGCCTTGACCCGGTGCGGCGCGAAAGTCTTCGTGCGGTTCAGCATTCGCTCACCCCTTGGCATTGCGATGAATGAGGGCAAGCGCCGCCTCGACGGTCTTGCGCTCGGCCTCGGTCAGCCCGTCGAACAGCCGCGCCTCGTGCGCCTCGACGGCCGCCACCACCTCGGCGCAGAGCCGGTCCCCGGCCTCGGTCACGGTCAGCGCATAGGTCCGGCGGTCCGTCGCCAGCCGGTCGCGCGCGATCAGGCCGCGCGTCTCCAGCTCGTCCACGATCACCACGAGGTTCGGCCGCTCCACATCCATCGCCGCGGCCAGCTGCGATTGGCTCAGGCCGGGATTGTCGCGGATCAGCACCAGCGCCGAAAAGGTGATCATCCGCAACTCGAAGGGCTTCAGCGTCTCGGCCAGATCGGACTGGACCAGCATCGTCGCCCGGCGCAGGCGATACCCCAAAAGCCGCCGCAGCGTCGTGAAAGACGGCACATGCGCAGCGGCCTGCGGGGCGGAGGGGCGGTTGACGCGGCTCATCGCGGCACCGCACGCGCATGTGCCGAAAGGCCCGCGGGCAGGTCCATCGTCGGAACCGCGCCCCCCTCGGGGATGCCGATCTCGGATATGGGGCCGGACATCAGCGCCTCGTTACTTCGGGGGCAGCCGCGTGGCCGCGTCGAGGCGGATGGTGGTCCCGTTGAGATAGCTGTTCTCGACGATCTGCGTGACGAGCAGCGCGTATTCCTCGGGCATCCCCAGCCGCGCGGGGAACTGAATGTCGGCGGTGATCTTCTCGGTGACCTCGGGCGGCAGCCCCTCCATCATCGGCGTGTTGAACAGCCCCGGCGCGATGGCCATGACGCGGATGGCGTGGCGGGCAAGGTCGCGCGCCGCGGGCAGGGACAGCGCGGCGATGGCCCCCTTCGAGGCCGCATAGGCCGTCTGCCCGACCTGCCCGTCCTCATACGCGACCGAGGCGGTGTTGACGATCACGCCGCGCTCGCCGGTCTCGGTCGGCTCGGCCTCGGTCATCAGGCGGGCGGCGTGGGACATCACGTTGTAGGTGCCGAACAGGTTGACGCGCAGCGTCCGCTCGAAGACGTCGATGGCCAGCTTCCCCTCGCGCCCGACGATCCGCCCGGCAAGGCCCACGCCCGCGCAATTGACCGCGATGCGCGGGGCCGCGCCGATCCAGTCGGCGGCACGCGCCACGGCCTCGGCCACGGCGGCCTCGTCGCCCACGTCGACCGGGCAGGCAAGGCCGCCGATCTCCTCGGCCACGGCCGCCGCGCGCGCGCCGTCGAAGTCGAGGATCGCAACCTTCGCGCCGCCGCCCGCCAGCTTGCGCGCCGTCGCGGCCCCAAGCCCGCTTCCGCCGCCGGTGACGATGGCCCCTGTTCCGTTGATCTGCATGGTGGCTCCTTTCTTTTCGTGATGCTTGGCCCGCCCCTCACATCAGCAGGAAGATGGAGATGGAAGGGAATGCGACGAGGAGGGCGACGCGGAGGATGTCCGAGGTGACGAACCACATCACCGCGCGGTAGGTGGCGGTCATGGGGGTTTCGCGGTCCATCGCGTTGATGATGAA
>JAOARA010000149.1 GCA_025211115.1 Roseicyclus sp.
AACCCCGCCGCCACCGCGGCGCCGACCGCCGCCGGGCACACGATCACCGAAGCCTCGCCCGAGCTGAGCGGACCCGTCGCCACGAGCCGCGACGCGATGGTCGCCGACTGGGTCGTCGCCGCGCGCGAAGCGGGTCTGGCCGCCCCCGAGACCGCGATGGGCTTCTACATGGAGACCTACCAGGCGCTGGTCGCCGAATAAGGCGTCCGGTGCATGGGGTCGGGGGCTGCCCCCGTCCCGTTTTCGGGGAGGATATCCAAATGCTTTCAATCGCCTGGGCGCTGCGGCGCACGGTCGAGGCGGTCATGGCCATCGTGCTGATGTCCATGGTCGCGCTGACCTTTGCCGATGTCATCGGTCGCCGCCTCTTCGGCGCACCGATCTACGGCGCGCATGATATCACCGAGCACCTGATGGCGCTGGTCGTCTTCTGCGGTCTGCCGCTGGTGACGGTGGCGGGGGCGCATCTGACCATCGACCTCTTCGACCGTCTGATCGGGCAGCGCTGGATGGGCTGGTGGCGCGCGCTGACCGTGGTTCTCGTGGTCGGCATCCTCTGCCTGCTGGCTTGGCTCTTCGTCCGCCACGGCCTGAATGCCGCCCGCATCTCTGAGGTGAGCCAGGCGCTCCGCCTCCCGCGTGCGCCGCTTTACATGTTCATCGCCGCAAGCTTCGCGCTCTCGGCCCTTGCCGCTGCCGCCACGGCCCTGACCGGACCGATGGTGGATGCAGACGACACCCACGAGGAGGATCCGCTGTGACCGTCGGTGCCCTGTCCATGCTGACCGCCATCCTGCTGGCTTTTCTCCGTGTGCCGCTTGGGTTCGCGCTGCTGGCCGTCTCCGTCGCGGGGATCGGGCTTGCCGTGAACTGGACCGTTGCGGTCCAGCTTCTGCCCTTCACCATCTCGGACGCGGTGCTGAACTACGATTTGGCGGTCGTGCCGATGTTCATCCTGATGGGCAACATCATCGCCAAGACGGGCATCGCGCAGGACCTGTTCCGCGCCGCCCATGCCTTCGTCGGCCATGTCCGCGGCGGCCTTGCGCTCTCGACGATGATGTCCTGCGCAGGGTTCTCGGCCGTCTGTGGCTCGAGCTACGCCACCGCAGCCACGATGGCCAAGGTCGCATACCCCAGCATGAAGCGGTACGGCTATTCGCAGTCGCTCTCCTCCGGCACGATCGCGGCGGGCGGCACGCTGGGCATCCTGATCCCGCCCTCTATCATCATGGTGGTCTACGGCATCCTGACCCAGACCAACATCGGCGACCTTTTCGTCGCCGGCGTGGTGCCGGGGCTCCTCGGCCTTGCGCTCTATCTTGTCGTGATCCGCCTGATCGCCATGCGCAATCCGTCCGAGGCGCCGAAGGGAGAGGTCACGGGCTGGAGCGAACGCCTGCGGTCGCTGGCCGGTGTCTGGCCCTTCCTGCTTCTCTTCGGGCTCATCATCGGCGGCCTTTACGCCAAGCTCTTCACGCCGACCGAGGCGGCGGGGATGGGCGCAGGTCTTGCGCTTCTGATCGCGGCCGTGAGCGGGCGGATGTCCTGGCGCGTGCTGCGCCGCGTCATCATCGACACGGCCTATACCTCGGTCTCGCTCTACACCGTCCTTTTTGGCGCGCTGATGCTGTCCAAGCTCCTGACCCTCTCGGGGCTCGCCGCGGGAGTCCTGGGGCTGGTCGAGGCGACGGGGCTGGAAGGCATGTGGCTGATCCTCGTCATCCTCGCGGTTTTCCTCGTGCTTGGCTGCGTCATGGATTCCATGGCCATCATCCTGATCTTCGTGCCCCTCTTCGCCCCGATCGTGGTTGCACAGGGCTTCGACCTCGTCTGGTTCGGGATCATCGTCATCGTCGTAACCGAGATCGCCCTGATCACGCCGCCGGTCGGGATGAACGTCTTCGTTCTGAAGGCGGTGCTGCCGGACGTGCCCGTCGCGCGCATCTTTCGCGGCCTCGTCCCGTTCGTCGGCGTCGACCTGATCCGCCTCGGCGTATTGCTGGCCTTCCCGGCAATCACGCTCTGGCTGGGCTCCACCGTCGCCTAGGCAGGCTCCGCTGTCCCGCATGTCGAGCTGGCATTCGCCCGCCCGATGACGCGCAACATGACACGGGGAGCTGGTAGGAGGCGCAGAAGGGCGCTTCCAGGCCTGTCCGCTTAGGGCCCGTCGCAGTCATGCGGCAGTCCAACAGTCAGCCCCAGTCTCAGTTGAATTGAATGTCAGCTTCCGCCCTCGGAGGCCCGACATGCTTGCCAACGCGGCGAATGACCGGTTTCCGCCCTTGACGCGCACCGGGCCACTCACCACCCCGAAGATCCGTCACCAATCCCTTACCCCCCCGCCCCCTTAACCCTTCCCCCCACCCCTTCCGGGCGCAAATCGCGTATGTACGGGGTGTGTACAACCTGTGTACGGGGTGTGACGCGGCCGTCTCCGCCCCCTGCGGCCTTCCCCGCCCCAGGGGTTAACGCCCCCGTGCGCCCCCGCAACACCCCCTCCGCCGCGCGCCGAAACCCTTTGCCTTGCCCCCTGAAATAAGGGACAAACGGCCCAAGCAAGACGCGGGAGGTTTCCACCCGCGCGTGTAACGAGCATCTTGAAGGAGTATCCTTCCTTGGACCTTGACCGCAGGCCTGTGGCCTCCCTCTGGATTGGCGAAAAACTCCAGTATCTCAACCAGTTATGCCTTGTCTCGCATCTGCGCCACGGGCATCCCGTGACGCTCTATTGCACCGATACGGTCACCAATGTCCCCCCCGGCGTCGAGGTGCGGAAGGCCTCCGAGATCATGGACATTCCCATGGACATCGTCGCCGAAACCTCCGCCTCCTTCCTGTCAAATGTCTTTCGTTACAAGATGATACGCGCCACCGGCGCGATCTGGATCGACTGCGACGCCTTCTGCCACCGCCCCTTCCCCGACGACTGGACCTACATCTTCGCCGGCCACGGCATGCGCGGCGCGCTCAACTGCGGCGTCGTGGGCCTGCCGCAGCACTGCGAGCTGATGGATCAACTCCTTGATTACTATGACAATCTGCCGGAAGTTCCGCCCTGGTGGAACAAGAACCAGCGCAAGAAGATCACCCGCCTGAAGGACGACATTCCCCACGCGGTGAAGATCTACAAGACCGAGCGCACCGCCTTCGGCCCGCAGGCCTTCACGTATTTCGCCCAGAAAACAGGGGATTACGACAAGGCCATGACCCCCGACGTCCTCTACCCCGTGCCCTTCCAGCTCAACGACATCTTCTACGACCCCCACGGCCGCGTCGAAGGCTGGTTCACCGACGCCACCGTCTCGGTCCATCTCTACACCAACGGCACAAAACCGTGGTGGCGCAAGAACATACCGCTCGAAAACTCCTACGCCTGGCGCATGTGCCGGGAGGTCGGCATCGATCCGGCCACGGCGCTGGAAGACTGAGGGGGCGCGCCATGGCCTCCCCCTCGCTCACCCTGTTCTTCGTGGTCGAACCGCCGGGCTACCAGTATCTCGCCTGCTACCTCGCCGCCTCGATCCGCCAGCACCTCGACCCCGCGATCGAGCTGGTCGGCTACTGCCCCGCCCACCGCATGGGAGAGGTCGACCCTGCCGCGGTGGAGACGCTCCGCCGGATGCGCTGCGAGGTCAGGCCGATGCAGACGCAGGGCGTCTTCGATCCCGAATATCCCCATGGAAACAAGATCATCGCCAGCCTTCAGCCGCGCGACACCGGCTGGTCCGGCTTCATGGACAGCGACATCCTGGTGATGGCTGCGCATGACATCGGGCGGCTGGTAAAGCCCGGCCATGTCACCTGCTCGCCCGCCGCCTCGATCCATTGGAAACCGGACGACCTGTGGGACACGGTCTACGGCACCTTCGGCATGCCGGTGCCCGAGGAACGGATCCGGCTGATGCGCGACCGCCGGCGGCCCATGGTGCCCTATTTCTCCTCGGGGTTCGTGATCTTCCCCGAGGACCACCGCAACGCGCAGGGCCTGTCCTTTGCCGAGACCTGGATGGAGACCGCGCAGGCCATCGACAAGGTCGAGGCGCTCGCCCCGCACCGCCGCCCCTATCTCGACCAGATGACGCTGCCGGTGGCGATCCGGCGTGCCGGGCTGGCGTGGAACGAGCTGGAGGAGAACGACCATTTCATCCTCGGCGGCAAGCTGCGCGGCAAGCCCTTTCCCGCCCACAAGCCGATCACCGCCGTGCATTACCGCAAGTGGGAGATCCTGAGCGAAGCGGGCCTCGCCGACCAGGGCTACGAGGGGCTGCGTGCCCAGGTCGGCGTGAAGCGCGTGCGGCGCATCTTCGACGAACCGCTGCCCGAGGGCATCCCGCCGCTGACCGGGGCCGAGGGGGGCTGAGGGCATGGCGGGGGCGAACCAGGGCGCGACGGCGCGGCAGCACCCGAAGGCCAAGGGGCACGGGACGGCGCGTGGGCAGGCCCTTGGGTCGCCGCAGACTGCCCGACGGCGGGCACCCACCTCCGCGGCCCCCCGCTGACGAAAAGGAGACCCGCCATGGGCATCAGCATCAACATCGCCCAGCAGCTCGCGCTGATTACGCCGGTGGTCAAGGACTGCCGGAAGGGCATCATGCTGGGCCGCCAGAAGATGCATTTCACCCCGCCCGGCTGGACCGCCCGGCTGATCAAGAAACTCGCCCGCATGGGCATCCCGGCGACGCCGCAGGACCTGTTCCAGGAAGACGGGTTCTGCGAGACCTACCTCAGGACAATCGGCTGGCCGAAGCTCGAAAGCCTCGATTTCTCGGATATCGAAGGGGCGGAATACATGCATGACCTGTCCGAACCGGTGGGCGAGGATCTGACGGCCCGGTTCGACCTGATCTATGACGGCGGCACGACCGAGCATGTCTTCGACATCGCGCAGGCCTTTCGCAACGTGGATGCGATGCTGCAGGAGGGCGGGATATTCATCTCCTGCGTGGGCACGGACGGCTGGTTCGGCCATGGCTTCTACCAGGTCGGCCCGGATATCCCGTGGCGCTACTGGCATCATTCGCTGGGCTACGAGGTGCTGGGCTGCTGGACCATGTCGCGCAAGGGCACCGAACGGCCCCGCAAGATCCCCGATCCGACCAACAGCAACCGCGGCGCGGAACACCGCTACGAGGTGCCGCAATTCCTGTTCTACGTGGTGCGCAAGCTGCACCGCGAGGGGCCGCCGAAACCGGTCATCCAGAGCCATTACGTGAATTACTGATGCCCGCGACGGCGCCCCGCGCCCCCCGCGTGTCCATCTTGGGCATGATGAAGGACGAGGGGCCGCGCCTGCTGGAATGGCTGGCCCATCACAGGCTGATCGGGGCCACCGAGATCTTCGTCTACAGCAACGGCTGCCGCGACGGGACCGACGCGATGCTCGACCGACTGGAGGCGATGGGGCTGGTCCGGCACCTGCGCAACACCGTGCCCGAGGGGCGCAAGCCGCAACCCCACGCGCTCTCGCTGGCGGAACGGCGGCCCGAGATCGCCGGGGCCGAATGGCTGCTGGTGCTCGACGCGGATGAATTCGTGCATGTGAAGACCGGCGACGGCAGCTTCGCCGCCTTGCTGGCGGCCTGCCCGGAGGGGACCGAGGGGGTTGCGCTCAGCTGGCGGATGATGGGCTCGAACGGGGTGGTGGACTGGTCGGACGCGCCGCTTCTGCCGCAGTTCACCCGCGGCGCCCCCGACTGGTTTCGGCGCGGCTGGGGCGTGAAGACGCTGTTCCGCCCCTTTCCGCAGCTGAAGCTGGGCATTCACCGCCCCTCGGTGAAAGGCGCGAGACGCGACCCGGAACGGATGCAGGCCCAGCTGGCGCTGCGCTGGGTCAACGGGTCGGGGCAGCCGATGCCGCCCTCCTTCCTGCGCGACGGCTGGCGCGGGTCGGCCGTGACGGTGGGCCGCGCGCTGGCCGAGGTGGCGCATTTCGCCGTCCAGGGCCGCGAGGCCTACCTGCTGCGCGGGGACCGGGGCAACGTGAACCTGAAGCGGGACAAGTATGACGCGACCTATTTCGCGGTCTTCGACCGCAACGAGCTTGCGCTGCCCGGCCTGTCGGCGCGCTCGGACACGGTCGCCGGGCTGGTCGCGGACTGGCTGCAGGACGCCACCTTGAAGCGGCTGCTTCAGGGCAGCGTCGCGTGGCACCGGGCGCGGCTGGCCGCGCTGCGCGACGCGCCGGGGTTCGGCGCGCGGATGGATGCGCTGGCCCGCGCGGCGGAGGTGCCGCTTGAGGCGCTGGACCGGCTCCTGTTCGTGCAGCCGCTGGCCCCCGCGGGCAAGCGGATGGTCGCCGAGATGCAGGCCCGTGGCCTGCCCGATGCCGAGATCGCCGCCCATGTGGCGCGCTCGGTCGCCATGCTGGAGGCCGCGCGCGACGCGCGCGAGGCGGCCGAGCTGCGCGCGATGGGGATCGTCCCGCGCCCCCTCTGAGCGGTGCGCCCAAGCCTTTTGCAAAAGGCTTGCAAGACCCTTGCAAGGGTCTTGGACGAGGCTTTTGCAAAAGCCTCGGAAGGCCCTTGCAAGGGCCTTGTTGCGCTCAGTTCGTCTTGTCGGGAGGGAGGATCGGCAGGGGCGCAATGGGCACGCCCTCCTCGATCAGCGCGCGCGCCTCGGCGGGGCTCGCCTCGCCATGGATCGGGCGCTCGTCCACCTCGCCCAGGTGCATGGCGCGGGCTTCCTGCGCGAAGCGGCCGCCGACATAGGTGGAGCTCTTCTGCAGATGCTCGCGCAGCGCGCGCAGCATCTGTTCGGCCGGATGCGCGGGCGCGCTGAGCGGGCGGTCGGGCACGGCCGGTGCGGCGGGTGGCTCGGCCGGCGCGCTCTCGGCGACGGAGACGCGGGGCGCCATCAGCGCCTTGGTCACGTCGGTGCCGCCGCAGATCGCGCAGCTGACCATGCCGCGCGCCGCCAGCGCCTCGTAGGCGTCGGCGGATTGGAACCAGCTGTCGAAGCCGTGGCCCTCGGCGCATTTGAGCGTGTATCGGATCATGTCGGGTGCAAGATATTCGGGCCGCGGACGGGTTCAAGTCAGGGCGTCAGCGCAGCCGCGCGGGGTCGAAGGTCGCAATGATCTGTTTCAGCTCCGGCTCGTCCACCCGCTGCGCGGCCTTCTTGCGGCTCAGCCACTTGCGCTTGCGGGCGCCGGCTTCGGGGAAGCTGTCGTCGAAATGGCTGACTTCGAGGCCGAAGACCACGACGATACAGGGCAGCGACAGTTCCTCGTCGAGCCACTTGGAATAGGAGTAGAGCCCCAGCACATCGTCGAAGACGCGGCCGCGGATGCCGGCCTCTTCCCAGGCTTCCTCGGCCGCCGCCTCGGCGGGGCGCATGCCGTCCATCGGCCAGCCCTTGGGGATGATCCAGCGCCCAGTGTCGAGCGAGGAGATCAGCATCACCTCGACCTCGCCCTTCTTCTTCACGCGGAAGGGCAGCGCGGCGAATTGCGTCCGCGTCTCGCGTTTCGCGGCGGCGGCGATGCGCAGGGGCGCCTGGATGGTGGTCTTGCGGGTCATGACGGCGGGGTATCGCATGTCGCCCCCCCGGCTGCCAAGCCCGCTTGACCAAGGGCCGCGCGGACATAGCTTTCGGTGCAACAGCGACCGCGAGGATACCATCGATGCACCGCCGCAGCCTGATCGCGGGCCTTGCCGCCCTGCCTGCCCTCACCACCCTGCCCGCAAGGGCGCAGGCGAGCTTCCGCTTCGACTCGATCGACGGCGGGCAGTATGACATGACCGAATGGCGCGGGCGGCCGGTGCTGGTGGTCAACACCGCCTCGCTCTGCGGCTACACCCCGCAATATGACGAGCTGCAGGCGCTGCACGAAGACTACGGGCCACGCGGGCTTGTCGTGCTGGCCGTGCCCTCCAACGATTTCCGGCAGGAGTTGGGCAGCGACGAGGACGTGGCCGAGTTCTGCGAGGTCAACTTCGGCCTGACCCTGCCGATGACCACGATCACCCCGGTCCGCGGGTCGGGCGCGCATCCCTTCTACCGCTGGCTGCGCGAGACCTACGGGTTCGAGCCCGGCTGGAACTTCAACAAGGTGCTGCTCGACGGGCAGGGCCGCATGGTGCAGAGTTTCGGCTCGAACACGCGGCCCACGGGCCGCCGGATGCGGCGCGAGATCGAGGCGCTGCTCGGGGCGTGACGCGGCCCCTGTTCCTCGGCTCCGAGATCTACCGCGGCTCCAGCTACGGGGCGTGGCACCCTTTGCGCGTGCCGCGGGTCTCGACCGTAATGGACCTTGCCCGCGCGATGGGCTGGCTTGGCCCCGACCAGTACCGCACCAGCCCGCGCGCCAAGCCGCATGCGCTGACGATCTGGCATACGCCCGACTATGTCGCGGCGCTGGCGAGGGCCGAGGCCGCGCAGGAGGTGAGCGACGAGACCCGCGAGCGCCACGCGCTCGGCACCGTGGCGAACCCCGTCTACCCCGAGATGTACCGCAGGCCCGCCACGGCGGCGGGGGCCTCGCTGCTGGCGGGTGAGTTGCTGGCCGAGGGCGGCGTGATCCACCATCCCGGCGGCGGCACGCATCACGGCTTTCCCGACCGGGCCGGCGGGTTCTGCTACCTCAATGATCCCGTGCTGGCGATGCTCTCGCTCCGACGGGCGGGCGCGCGGCGGATCGCCTATGTCGACATCGACGCCCATCACGCCGACGGGGTGGAGCACGCCTTTGCCGGCGATCCCGAGACGCTGCTGATCTCGGTCCACGAGGACCGGCGCTGGCCCTTCACCGGCGCGCTGGAAGACGATGGCGGCGGC